>DATGDE010000026.1:0-10711 GCA_035311125.1 Gemmatimonadales bacterium | reverse complement strand
CCGTACCGAGAGCGCGCGTGATCACGGAGCGCTGCGGATGCACCGCGGCCTCCTCGGGCGACAGCTCGCCGCGGCGGACGAGCTCCGCCACGAGCGAATGGTCGTCGGTCAGCTGCTCGAGCCGGCCGTCGCGCAGCCGGTAGCAGCGACTGTCCCCGACCTGGACGAGGTACGCACGCGGCCAGAGCGCGGCGACCATGGTCAGTGTCGTCGCGCCGCCGCGCCCGCCGTATTCCCGCTCGCTCTCGGCGCGCAGCACTTCGTGCGTCCTGCGGACCGAGGCTTCGAGCTCTGCGAGAAAGACGGAGTCTTTCTCCTCGTCGAGGCGGCGGTAGAGATCGGTGAGGTGCGTGACGTAGTGCGCGATCGTCTTGACGGCGGTGCCGCTCGCCGCCTGGCCGTCGGGGCGCCCGCCTACGCCGTCCGCCACCAGAAAGAGCCAGCCACGGGTGTCGCTGATCAGGGGACTGACGTCGTCGGCGGCGAGGCTCGACTGGTGCACGCGCAGCAGCTTGTGAAGGCTCGCGATCAGGAACTGGTCCTGATTCTCCTTGCGAACCTGTCCGCGGTCGGTGAGGCCGAAGACATCGACGTCGGCCGAGACGGGGCGCCGGTCTTCGATCGTGATTGCCGGGTCGCTCGTGGCGCGTTTCGTGGTCTCGGCATCGCTCATGCAGGCCCCCGCGACGTGAGGAACCGGGAAAATGCGGGGCACGGGGCGGGACGGCCAGTAGGCAGCGGCCTACACGTGTAGATTCTCGGGGTCGTGTCCACGCCCTCGCATCACCCCATTCTCATCGTCGGCGCCGGGCCGATCGGCCTCGCCTGCGCCATCTCCGCGCGCCGCCGCGGCCTCGACCCACTCGTGATCGACGCCGGGGCGGTCGCCAATTCGATCGTGCACTACCCCGTCGGGATGACGTTCTTCACGACCCCGGAGCGGCTCGAAATCGGCGGGCACCCGCTGGTGTGCGCCGGCGCCAAGCCGACACGCGAGGAGGCGCTCAAGTACTACCGCGGCGTGGCACGCGCGGAGGGCCTGCGGGTGCGTCCCTACGCCCGGCTGCTCGGCGCCGAACGAACGGCCGGCCGGATCACTTGCGAGATCGAGACGCGACTCGGCCACGAGCGGCTCACCTGCGACCGCCTGGCGCTGGCCACGGGCTACTTCGATCACCCCAACCCGCTCGACGTGCCGGGCGAGACGCTGCCGCATGTCAGGCACTACTTCGACGAGGCGCATCGCTCGTTCGGGCTCGACGTCGTAGTGGTGGGGGGGAAGAACTCCGCGGTCGAAGCAGCGCTGCAGCTGTTCCGCGCCGGCGCGCGGACGACGCTCGTGTATCGCGGCGCCGAGCTGCCGCGCAGCGTCAAGTACTGGCTCGCGCCCGATCTCCTGAACCGCATCAAGGCCGGGGAGATCGCCGCACGGTTCGGTGCCCAGGTGGAGGAGATCACGCCCCTGCACGTCCGCATTCGGCGCGCCGACGGTACGGTCGAGGAGCTCCCGGCTGATCGGGTGTACGCGTTGACCGGCTTTCACCCCGACTTCGATCTGTTCGCGCGGATCGGCATCGGCTTCGATCCGGTGACCGGGCGGCCGGCCCTCGACCTCGATACGCTCGAGACGAGCGTGCCCGGCGTCCACCTCGCGGGCAGCGTCACCGCGGGACGCCGGATCTCCGAGATCTTCATCGAGAACGGACGCTTCGACGGCGAGAAGATCTTCGGCGATCCGGCGGCCCGGGCCGCCGCGCAGTCGCGCTACGCGGGGATCGACCGGCCGGCTGGAGAGTGAGAACCTGAAGACACGGGAGCACGAAAGGACCGAGCCATGACCACCGCCGCGACCCGCCGCCCCACCATGCCGCCCTGCGCACACACGCCGCGTCCCTACACGGGGCCGTCCCGCAGCGAGGTCCTCGCGACACGCAGCCGCTACGCGAACCCGGCAATCTTCACGATCTACCGCGAGCCGCTCATGCTGGTCGAGGGCCACCGCCAATACCTGTTCGACGAAACCGGGCGGCGCTACCTCGACTTGTTCGCCGGCATCGCCACGGTGAGCTGCGGTCACGCACACCCCAAGGTGACGGAGCGGGTGCAGCAGCAGGTGGCCACGCTCCCGCACGCCACGACTATCTACCTGCACCCCCTGTTCGGAGAGTTCGCCCGGCAGCTCGCCGCGCGGATGCCGCCCGGCCTCGACGTGACCTACTTCGTCAATTCGGGCAGCGAGGCGAACGACCTCGCCGTACTCCTGGCGCGGCTCGCGACCGGCCACAGCGACGTGATCGCGGTCCGCAACGCCTACCACGGCGGCTCCCCCGCCGCGATGGCGCTCACCTCCCATCACACCTGGAAGTACCCGGCACAGCTGAACACCGGGATCCACCATACCGTCTGCCCCGATCCCTACCGCAGCCCGTTCCTCGGGACGCCCGAACAGATCGCCACGCACAGCGTCGAGGAAATGCGGGATCTCATTCGCTTCTCGACACCGGGGAAGATCGCGGCGTTCATCGCCGAGCCCATCCAGGGTGTCGGCGGCGTGACCCACGGGGCTGCCAACTATCTGCGGGAAGCGTACGCGCTCGCCCGCGAGCATGGCGGTCTCTGCATCGCCGACGAAGTGCAGACCGGATTCGGGCGTACCGGGAGCCGCTACTGGGGATTCGAGAACTGGGGCGTGGTCCCCGACATCGTCACGATGGCCAAGGGGATCGGCAACGGCTTCCCGCTGGCCGCGGTGACCACGCGGCGCGCGATCGCCGAGGCGCTCACGCAGCGAATTCACTTCAGCACCTACGGCGGCAATCCGGTGTCCATGGCGGCGGGGCTCGCGGTGCTCGAAGTGATCGAAGAAGAGGGGCTGCAGCGCAACGCGGGCGACGTGGGTGGGCGCCTCAAGACCGGGCTCCGCGAGCTCGCCGGCCGGCATCCGCTGATCGGCGACGTACGCGGCATGGGCCTGATGCTGGGCGTGGAGCTGGTGAAGGATCGCGGCACCAAGGAGCCCGCGCGGGAGGCGACGATGGAGGTCATGGAGCGGCTGCGCCAGCAGGGCATCCTGGTCGGCAAGGGCGGGCTGTCCGGGAACGTGCTGCGGATCAAGCCGCCGCTGTGCATCAGCGCGGCGGACGTGGATTTTGCCCTGGAAGCTCTGGACCAGGTCCTGGGAGAGGTCGCCGTCAGCGCCTAAGTCGACACCGCGATCCCCAGCCGGTCGAGCAGCCGCAGCAGGATACCGGGCTCGGCGCCTGCGTCCACGCGCCGCAGCGCGCGCTTGACGGATCGCACGGCCCAGTGCCGCAGCGGTCCGGGCGGATACGGTGGCGGCGGCCGCTGCACCAGCGGCAGATCGAGCAGCTCGCTCCGACGCTCCAGCGCGAGGTGGGCGAGAATGCGGCCCGCGATGCGCGTCGTGGCCAGCCCGAGCCCGCTGAACCCCAGGCCGTAGAGCATCTTGCCCTCCAGCGCCTGCCCGAAGAACGGGGTGAGCCGGGTCGTCACATCGATCGGCCCACCCCAGCCGTATCCCCATTCGAGTCCCGAAAGCGACGGAAAATGGCGCCGGAAGCTCGCCCGCAGCGAGTCGTACTGCGCGGGGGAGTGATCGTGGTCCGGCGCTACGCCGTCGCGGTGGAAATACGACGGCTCGCTCGTGCCCCACAGGATCCGATCGTCCCGCGTGAGGCGGTAATAGTTGAAGAACGTGCGGCCGTCGGTCACGCCCTGCCGCTCGCGCCAGCCGATGATGTCCCGTTGGGCCGGCGTCAGCGGCTCGCTCGCCAGCATGTAGCCGTACAACGGGATCATGCGCCGCGCGACCTGCGGTACGAGCCGGTGGGTGTAGGCGCCGGTCGTGAGCACCACACGGCGAGCGTCCACCCGCCCGCGCGTGCTCCGCAACCGCACGCCGTCGCCCAGCGGCTCGATGCCCATCACATGGGAGCGCTCATAGACGGTCACCCCCAGCCGCTCGGCTTCGCGGCGCAGGCCGTCCACCAGCTTGACCGGATCGAGCACGCCGCCGGCCGACACCCGAACGCCGCCCACATACAGCGGTGAGTTCACCGCATGGCGCACCGCATCCTTGTCGATCAGCTCATAGGACTCCACACCCAGCCGTTCGGCCGTCTCCACCAGGTGACGGCACGCGGCGAGCTGGGCCGGGGTCGAGGCGACGACCAGCCGCCCCGTCGCCTCGTAGTCGCAGTCGATCCCGCGCTCGCCAAGAAAGGCGGTGAGCTCGGCGAGATTCGACTCACCCAGGCGGGCGAGCCGGCGTGCCTCGACCTCGCCGAAATGCCGGATCGCCAGGGCGTGCGAGTGATCCACGGTTTCCATGAGCATGCCGGCGTTGCGCCCGCTCGCCCCGTAGGCTGCCAGCCCCTGTTCCAGCATCACGACGTCGCCGGCGGGGTCGAGGTGCTTGAGAAACAGCGCGGTCCAGAACCCGGCGAGCCCGGCCCCCACGATGGCGATGTCCGCCGCGCAGGCGGGCGGCAGCGGCGTCGGGGCGCGCTCGGGCCGGCGCACGAGCCAGTAGCACGCCTGCTCGATCGAGCGGCTCCCCCCTCGTGCGGCGGCCGTCATGGATTGGCCGGCGCCGCCCGCGCACGCCGCCGCTGCCATCGCACGGTGCCGCCGAGCAGCCCCAGGCTCATGACGAGGATCGTCGTCGCCAGGACGTCGATCTGGGGCGGAAACGCGGCGCGACGCGCTCCATAGACGTACAACGGATAGGTGACGGCACTGCCCGAGTTGAACAGCGTGACGATGAAGTCGTCGAGCGAGAGGGCGAAGCACAGCATGGCCGCGGCGACGATCCCCGGGGCGATCAGGGGCAACGTCACGCGAGTGAACGCGCGCCACGGTGTGGCCCCCAGGTCCAGTGCCGCCTCCTCCAACGCCCAGTCGAAGCCCCGCAGCCGGGCGCGGACCGTGAGCGCCACATAGCTCACCGAGAACATGACGTGGGCGATCACGATCGTCGTGAAACCCATCGCGGCGTTCACCGCCAGGAACAGGGACAGCAGGGACGAGCCGAGCACCACCTCCGGTGTCGTGAGCGGCAGCACAAGCAGCAGCCCGACGGCGCCGGACCCGCGGAACCGGTAGCGACACAAGGCCAGTGCAATCATCGTGCCGAAAACGGCGGCCACGACCGTCGCGACCGCCGCGACCTTGAGACTGAGCAGCAGCGCGTCCACGAGCTGCGGGTATGCGAAGGGATGCCGCCAGGCATCCAGCGAGAAGCTCTTCCAGACGAAGTTGAACCGCCCCTCCGGCCGGTTGAAGCTGTACAGCACGATGACGAAAATCGGCAGGAACAGGTACAGGAGCACCAACGCGGCCCAGGCATCGAGCAGCCCGCCCCAGCCCCTCCGCGGTTTCCCGCCGCTCACGCCAGCTGCTCCGTGCCGACCACCCGGGCGTACACGATGACCCCGATGGAAAGGATCGCCATCAAGACGAACGACAGGGCCGCTGCCAACGGGTAGTCGTGCACCTGGAGGAACTGATTCTGGATCACGGTGCCGATCATGCTCTGATTGGGGCCGCCGAGCAACTCGGCGTTGATGAAGTCGCCGGCGGCGGGGATGAAGGTCAGCAGGCTGCCGGCGAACACGCCCGGCAGCGAGAGAGGGAGGACGACTTTCCGAAACGCCCGCCGCGGTCCGCTGTACAGGTCCTGCGCCGCCTCCACCAACCTCCGATCGATCCGCTCCAGGCTCACGTAGATCGGCAGGATCATGAACGGAAGGAAGTTGTAGGTCAGGCCGCCGATCACCGCCCAGCTGGTGTTGAGCAGCCGGCCTTCCGCGGGCAACAGGTGCAGCCATCCGAGCAGTCCCACCACGGGGCCGGCGTCGTTGAGGATCGTCTTCCAGGCGAAGGTGCGGACCAGAAACGTGGTGAAGAACGGGAGAATCACCAGCCCGAGGAGGACGTGCTTGAGCCTCCCCATCCCTGAACGGAACGCCATGACGTACGCCAGGGGATAGCCGAGCAGCAGGGCGATCAGCGTCGCGAGCAGCGCGAAGCGGAACGAGCGGATCAGGAAGCCGCCATACCCGGTGAACGCCCTGGCGTAGCCGTCCCACCAGGGCGCGCCCCCTCCCCCGGCGATCGAGGTGCGCGCCAGCGCGAGGATCGGCACGATGAAGAACACGGCCAGCCAGAGCACCCCCGGAGCCAGCAGGGCGTACGGCGCGAGCCGCCGCGGTTCCGCGGCGGCCGCAGGATCGCGGGCCCGCCGGATCAGGCGCCGATGGCGCGCTGAAACACGCGGTTGAATTCCGCCTCCTCTGCGTCGGACAGCGTCCGAAACACGTGCAGGCGCGCCACCAGCTCCGGCGGCGGATTGACGAGCTCGCTCCCGGCCAGAGCCGGCGCGATCTTCGCGAGCTCCGCGCCGGCACCCTTCACGTCGGAGATGTAGGGCGCCCCGGACACGATCTGCGCCGAGTGCGCCGGATCGTAGCACCAGTTGATCCAGGCCATGGCGAGGTCCTGCCGGTCCGAGGTCTTCGGGATCATCATGTTGTCCGAGAAGAGAATCGCACCTTCGCGCGGCGCGATCCACTGGAGATCGGGATTGTCCGCTCGCAGCCCCTGGATGTCGCCGGACCACGCGAAGGCGATCAGGATGTTCCCGCTGGCCAGGTCGTCCGCATAGTCGTTGCCCGTGAAGGCGCGGATCTGCCCGCTCTGACGCGCGTCGGCGATTCTGGCTGCGGCCAGCCGCGCGTCGTCGACCGTGCAGGTGGCAGGATCCTTCCCCATGCCGAGCAGGACTAGCCCCAGGGTGTCCCGCATCTCGGTCAGCATTGTCACCCGGCCCCTGAACCGCGGGTCGAAGACGTCTTCGACGCTCGTGATGTCCCGGCCCACCCGCCGGCGGTCGTAGCCGATCCCGACCATGCCCGAGAACCACGGCACGGTGAAGCGGCGATCGGGATCGAAATCCACGTCCCGCACGAAGTCCACGAGGTTGACCTTGTTGGGGAACCTGCGGTCATCCAGCGGCGCAAGCAGCCCGCGGCGGATCATCTTCCCCGCCACCCAGTCGGTGAGCACGATCAGGTCGCGGTCGATGCTCTGCCCCCGCTTCAGCGGCTCCTCGATCTTCGCGAAGAATTCGTTGTTGTCGTTGATATCCTGGGTGTACTGCACCGCGATGCCCGTCGCCCGCTGGAAATCGGGGATCGTCCGGTTGTCGATGTAGAGCGGCCACTGGGAAATGCGCAATGGCCGGGCGCGTCCGGACGCGGGTGTGCCGCATCCGTCGAGTGCCGCGGCGCCGACCACTCCCGCCAGGCCGCTCACGAAGCGGCGACGATCGATGGCGGGGGAGCTCATGAGGCGTCGCCCGCAGGAGGAAGCAGCCGGGCGGCGTCGGCGTCCCAACTGATGTGAAGCTCCTGGCCCGGGCGCAGTCCGGGAACGGCCTGCTCCGGACGCACCCGCGCCACGAGCTCGGTGCCGTCGCGGGTGCGCAGGCTGCAGCGCATCACGGGGCCCTGAAACGCGACGGCCTGAACGATCGCCGGAAGCGCGACGCCCGCCGGGACAGCGTCGAACCGCAGACGCTCCGGACGGACCATCACAGTGACCCGATCGCTTGCCCGTGCGCTCCAGCCGCCGGCGGGCAGGTCGACGCGGGCGCCCGCGCTCAGCGCGACCGCTACCGTGGTGCCGTGCACCTCGACCACTGTCGCCGGCAGGAGATTGGCGCCGCCGATGAACCCGGCGACGAACACCGTCGCAGGCGAATGGTAGATCTCCTCGGGAGTGCCGATCTGCTCCACCCGCCCCTGATTCATCACGGCCATGCGGTCGGACATGCCGAGCGCCTCCTCCTGGTCGTGGGTCACGTGGACGAACGTGATGCCTACCTCGCGCTGGATGCGCTTCAGCTCCATCTGCATCGCCTGCCGCAACTGCAGATCGAGCGCGCCGAGCGGCTCGTCGAGCAGCAGGGCGCTGGGATAATTCACCAGCGCCCGCGCCAGCGCCACGCGCTGCTGCTGGCCGCCCTAGAGCTGCGCCGGCTTGCGCTGCGCCAGGTCTTCCAGCCGCACCACGGCGAGCAGCTCTCGCACGCTCCTGCCGACCTCGGCGTCCGGCAGCTTCCGGCTGCGCGGCCCGAAGGCGACGTTGTCGTACACCGACATGTGGGGGAACAGGGCGTACTGCTGGAACACGGTGTTCACGCTGCGCCGGTAGGGTGGCACGCGAGAGACGTCCCGGCCCTCGAGCAGGATCCGTCCCTGGGTGGGCTCCTCGAAGCCGGCGATCAGACGTAGCGTGGTCGTCTTGCCGCAGCCGGAAGGCCCGAGCACCGAGAAGAACTCGCCGCGGCGGACGGTGAAGTCGGCATCCCGCACGGCCAGGCAGTCATCGTAACGCTTGGACACGTGCTCGAGGCCGATCACCTCATCGGCGGAGGGTGCCGCGGCGCTCGGCGCGCTGCCGGGCTGTGGCGGAGCCACCGGTGCGCCTCAGCGGCGCCCGGCGGCGGACGGGGTCGAGGCGGGAGGAGGCGGGGCTTTCCCGGGCGCGGTCCCGGCGAGCGCCGGGGCCGGCTCGAGTCCGTAGCGCTGCGGGTTGCTGCAGATCACGGCTGCCGCCAGGATCTTGGGAACGTACTCCCGCGTCTCCGGCGGCAGCAGCTTCATGCGGTACAGATGCCAGAAATCGCGGTTCTGCTTCTTGAACCCGCCCGGAGTGGCCGCGATCTTGTGGAGCACGCCCCGCACCGCATTCTCCCCACGGTTGTAGCTCGCCATCGCCAGCATGAACGCGTCCTCCCCGAACTCCGCGAGGAGGTTCGCGAGGTGCCGCGCCGCGGCCTGCGTCTGTCGGTCCACGTCGGTGCGCTCATCCACCGTCCCGTCCACCCGCAGGCCCAGATCCCGGGCGCTCGGCGCCATCATCTGCCACATGCCGACCGCCCCGGCCCGGCTGTGCGCCTTCGGGTCGAACCGCGACTCCGTCCAGGCCACGTATCCCATCACCTCCGGCAGCTCGAGCGCCCGGAAGTCCTTTACGATCACGGGCCAGTACTTCACTTTCCGCTGGTATACCTCGCGCGTCGCGACATTCGACTTGAGCAGCAGATCGATGTGGTAGCGCATCCGCTCCTTGAAGATCGGCGGCACGGCGTAGGTTTCGGCGTCGAACTGCCGCAGGATGGCCCGGATCTCTCGATCCAGCTCGTCACCCGCGTTCGCCGCTTCGTCCGCCTTCGCCCGATCGGTGCGGGCCAGATCGGCCAGCGTCCGTTCCGCATTGGACGTCGCGTCGAGGTAGCGCTGCTCCAGCAGGGCGAGGCGCGTCGAGTCGCTCTCCGCCTGCATCTGACGCTGGATCTCCTGGATCTGCGCGTCGAAGCGCCCCTTGGCGTCGAGCAGGCGCGCGATCTGGCGATGCTGCGCGTAAATGACCGCGCCCATCACGCCGATCACCACCACGGCCGCCACCGACACGATGCCGAGGACCTTCACCCAGCGTTTCTTGGTTTGCCGCTTGACGACCTCGGAGACCTCCTGCACTGCCGTGGCCATGTAGTCCATCGTCTTGCGGGACCGCACGCCACCCGCCTTCGCCCGCTCTTCGGCGATCTTCTGCGCCGTCAGGGCGAAGATCTGTCCCGTGGCCGACGCCCGGCCCCCGGCCTGCAGCACCTTGGCGATTTCCGCCGCATCCTGGGCCGGGTCGTAGCTCGCATCGATCACGATCTCCACCTGCGCCTCGGGACCGCCGCTCCCCCCGAAACGGATCGTGTCCCCCGAGCGCAGCGCGACATTCGAAACCTTCTTGCCGTTCACTCGCACGCCGCCCGGCGAGTCGAGGTCGATCACGTGGTAGGCGCCGTCCTTGAGCACCACGGCCGCATGGTACGGCGCCACGTTCGGCTCGGCCGCCCCGTCATAGCGCAGCTCGCAGTCGTGACCGGTGCCGACCCGCAGCCAGCGTTTCTCGCTGGTCGTGGTCGTGCCTTGGAGCGAGCCCGTGCGATGCGTGAAGCGGATCATCGAAGAACCGAAGGTACGGCGCGCGTCGAAATGGTGCCCGGCTCACGAAGAGAGAACGGCGGAAGATTACCGGCCGGACACCGGATCCGCCAGTTGGTCAACCGACGGGCAGGCCGCCTTTTCTGAAGATCAGAAACGGAGACTGAGGCCGCCGTACAACAGGTCGTGTGCACCGGGCCCGCCCTGCTCCCGGTACGCCGACAGCACCAGCAGCCACGACCGCGCCAGGGTGAAGTCGAAATCGGACGACACCCAGCGCACGGTCGTGGTGCCTGGAGCGACGTCGCTCCGTTCGTTCCGCCACCCGCCCGCGACCTGCACGCTGCCGCGTCCCCCGGGCTCGACGCCGACCGTGAAAGCCTGCAGCCAGCCCCGGCGTCCACCGGCGACGCTGGAGTAGCGCGTGCTGCGCGAGCGCAGGCTCAGGCCGTAGTGCGTCAGCCGGTCGGCGCCGACCGACAGCGTGGCGGACCCGGCCGATCCAGGCGCGCCCCCTGCCGATCCCCGCACATCGAGGCCCGCCTGGAACCGACCCGTTCGAGCCGACAGGCCGGCCCAGGCCCCACGCCGGAACGCGTCGTCGAACGCAGTCTCCGGATTCACCACATCGCGATACAGTCGCACGTTGCGGCGGTTGTCGATGCCGGCCGTCAGGGCAATCGCAT
>DATGDE010000025.1:0-2937 GCA_035311125.1 Gemmatimonadales bacterium | reverse complement strand
ATCCAGTGGAACAGGTGCGTCGCGGTGCGCGCCACCTGCGGCAGCGCCGCCCACACCGCCGCCTTGGTCTCGGCGTTGCCGAGCCCGGCCGCGATGGCGAGCGCGAACAGCGCCGGGTCGTTCTTCGGCGCACGGCCCGCCGTGCTCACCTCGAGAATGCGGCGCACGACGCGCGGGCCGTCGAGGGCCACGCACTCGACCACGGCCTGCGCGTTCTCGACGGTGAGCTCGCGCTCACGGATGTAGTAGGTCCCTCCCTCGCTCCCGAGGATCAGAAACCGGTCGAGGCGGGTCCAGCGGTCCACCGGCCAGACATATCCGCCGGCCGAGTTCGGCACCTGATTCGTTTCCGGAATGGGCTCGCCCTGCGGCGTCATCAGCCGCTTGACGCGCAGCGCGAAGTGTCTGCTGAAGTCCATGGTCGTCTCCCGGGACAGAATGGGGCACGCGGATACATGGCTGCATCGCTGGGGCATTCCGTGATAGCGGTAACCCAGCGTCATCGACCCACGTGCGCCACGTCCTCGTTGCTGCACGGTTCCCCGGATCTCCGGGGCAGCGTATCACGATTCCCGTTGCTCGAGTCGAACGAACATTCCGTGATTCAGAATCACGCGTCCTGCCATTGGACGAAACGGGAGTAACGCGAGCAGGGCACGCGGATACAGTTCAGCGCTGCTGGGGTATATCCTGGCGATAACCCAGCGTCATCGACCCACGTGCCCCACTGTTCGCGACGGCGCAGTCCCGGCGCGGCTGGACGCGGGAGAGCGCCACGCTCGCGAGCCCGCGCCAGCCGGTCCTTCCCGCCATCCCACTCAGCAGCCCCGGAGGGATTCGAACCCTCAACCTCCCGGTTCGTAGCCGGGCGTCTTCGATCCGTTCGACCACAGGGCCGTTGCGGCGGCCATACCCCGTCTGGGAGTCGAACCCAGAGCTTCGACCGTCGGAGGGTCGCGTGCATCCATTGCACTTCCGGGGCGTATGGCCGGGCGGCCCCCTCACCGCCCGGGTCAATCCTTGTACGGGTCGAACTCGTTCGCTCCGGCCATCACCACGATGAGCGGCCGCAGCGTGTGCAGGACTTCGATGGTGCCGCCCTGCGCCGCCAGCACGTCGGGGAGGCGGCGGTACACGTGCGGGCTCTCATCCAACCCGCCACCGCGCAGCGTGACGCCCTTGCGGGCGACCCACTGCTGCATCATCTCCGGGCTCACCCGGCCGGCCGAGATCACCTCGCCGGTCTTGCGGTTGCGCTTCCCGGCGGCCGCGGTCCGGCTCATCACGCGGCCGGCGCCGTGCACGGTCGAGAAGAGCGCCCGGCGCTGCGTCTCCGCGACCTCGGGATCCTGCGTCTGCGTGCCCCGCACGATCACCGCGTCGTCGCCCATCGAGCCGCCGATGAATCCCAGCTGGCCCGGGAACGCCGGGGTCGCGCCCTTGCGGACCACGATCAACTCCTCGCCCTCGTGCGTCTCCTTCCAGGCGAAGTTGTGATGGTTGTGCACCAACTCCAGCTCCGTGCCGCCGAGCAGGCGCACCACCTTGCGCGACACCCACTCCCGGCCGGCGTACGCGTAGCGGCCGGCCAGCTCCATCAGGTGCCAGTAGTCGTGGCCCAGCGGCTGGTCGAGCGGCAGCAGCACCTCGGCCTCCCGCACGCGCTCCCCCCAACGCGCCCCCTGGCCCAGCGCCAGGAAATTGGACGCCACGGTGTGGCCGAACCCGCGACTGCCGAAGTGCACGCCCACCCAGATCGCTCCGGCCTCGTCGGCGAACACGTCCACGTAGTGGTTGCCGCTGCCCACCGTGCCCAGCTGCTGGCGCGCTTTGGTCTCGAGCGCCTGACGGTGCCTGGGCGCCACGGCCTGCCACGACGCGTCCTCGAACAGCGGATGGTCGGTCGGCGCGTCGTCCGCGCGGTTCTTCCGGCCGATGCCGAAGCTGATCGTCGCGGCAATCTCGTCGGCCAGCGCCGCGAGATCCGGCTCCACCTCGGACAGGGTGCGATCGGTCCGGATCGCCGCGTTGCCGCACGCGATGTCGAAACCCACGCCCACCACCGACACCGTGTTCTCGTACGCCGCCACGCCGCCGATCGGCATCACGTAGCCCACGTGGCCGTCCGCCATGAGGGCCACGTGCCGCGCCCGCTCGGCCACCTTGGCCAGCTGCGCCTGCGTGTTCTCGTCGTGCGTGCCGAAGACGTGCATGGCCGTCTTCCTCCGAAGTAAGAGACTGCGACTTCACGGCAAGTAGCCGTCAAGTAGAGTGCCCCGGACTCGAACCGGGAACCCCCGCGTTCCGAACGCGGTGCGCGAACCCATTGCGCCTGCACTCTGCGCAGTCAGGTGGGGCGGACTCGAACCGCCTTCCCGGGGGCCACAACCCCGTGCTCTGCCGCGTGAGCTACCTACCTGGTTCCTCGATGCCGCCGGAGGGACTTGAACCCCCACGGGCGTCTCCCCCCACGACGTTCTGAGCGTCGCGCGTATGCCGTTTCGCCACGGCGGCGGTTATGGCTCCGGCGGGAGTCGAACCCGCTCCGCGCTGGGCTTCAGCCAGCCGCTCTACCGGTGAGCTACAGAAGCCGAGTGCCTGCGAACGGATGACGCCCCCACCCGGGAGTCGCGTGTCTCGTGTGAGAACGCCACCCGCCCGCCGGCCTGTAAACGGCAATCGCCCCACCTGCAGGCTTCGCGCAGGTGGGGCGATGGATTCCTCCCCTCGGGGTCCGGGATCAGCGACCGATACTACCTCATCTGGTCGCTACCCCCTCCTGCGCACGCTGGTCCTTCCATCCTCGGTTCCGGCCGAATCGGTCCGATGGCCGGTAATCGAGGGCGGCGAGTCCAGGCGTCCTGTGACCGCCCGACGCCGGGCACACGTCGCCCTCGGTGGCCGTAAGGCCACCGCGCAAGCCGCATAGCCGGGTCA
>DATGDE010000024.1:0-8201 GCA_035311125.1 Gemmatimonadales bacterium | reverse complement strand
GTGCCGGGCGGCGAGCATCACGTTGTCCGGTTTGACGTCGCGGTGGACCACACCGTGATCGTGGGCGTACGCCAGAGCGTCGGCCACATCGCGGAGCACGCGCACCGCATCGGCGATCGGGAGCGGGCCGTCGCGCCGGATGCGGTCGCGCAGCGACTCGCCCTCGACGAACGGCATGACGAAGAACAACAGGCCGTCGGCCTCACCCGAATCGTGCAGCGGCAGGATGTGCGGGTGGGAGAGCTGGGCCGCGATCTCGATCTCGCGCAGGAAGCGCGCCGGCCCCAGCGCGGCGGCCAGCTCGGGACGCAGCACCTTCACGGCGACGCGGCGATGATGGCGCAGGTCGAGCGCCGCGTACACGGTCGCCATGCCGCCGCTCCCGACCTCGCGCTCGATCGTGTAGCGACCGGCCAGCGCCTTGTTCAGGCGAGTGAAGGTGTCATTCACGCGGCACTAAGGTACGCAGCGCGGGAAAAGAGACCATCGTCAGGTCTCGGTCAGCAGCCGGTACTTCGAGAGATGCCGCAGGGCCGCCGCGCGTTTGCCCGCCTGCTCGTACAGGCGCGCCAGGTTGAAGTGGGCGTCGGCCAGGCGGCGGTCGGCGGTGATCGCCTGCTCGTACGCCTTGACGGCATCGTTCGGTCGCCGCCGGTCTTCCAGCGCGATCCCCAGGTTGAACCACGCCGTCGCGTGATCGGGCTGATCCGCCACAACGGCGCGGAAGTGCGTTTCGGCCTCCTCCGCGCGATCCGATTCGACGAGCAGCCGGCCCAGGTTCACGTGCGCGTCGGCATGATGCGGGTCCAGCTCGAGGGCGCGCCGGTAGGCGTCGCGCGCTTCGTCGGGCTCGCTCACTTCCAGCTCGAGGCCGAGGGCGAACCAGTCATCGGCCTCGAATTCGTCTTCGACCCGGCGCGCCGCGGCGGCCTGCCGCCGCGCCAGCGGCGCTGCCCGCTGGGCGAGAGTCGCGACGTCGAAATCGAGCACCAGCTGCCCCGACTCGGGGTTCCACGCGACCGCTCCGTCGCGCGCCACCACGCGATGCCCCTCGGCCGTGATGCGCAGCTCGGAGAGCGCCCGCCCGCGCGGCAGCTGCTGCTTGAGCCGTCGCAGGGAGCCGCGGACCTTCACGGCCGGCACGCGGGCGGCCATCAATCCCTTTGCCGCCTTCAGCAGCACCAGATCCTGGAACGAAAAGCGCAGCTCCCCGCGCGCGCTGCGCGCCGGGGAGAGAAACCCAGATCGGGTGTAGGATCGGATCTGTGCGGGCGAGAGACCGAGGAGGCGCGCGACCTCCTCGGTGGTGTAGCCGGTCATCGCCTAGGCGCTGGCCGCCTTCCGCTTGATCTGCCGCGTCTTGGCGGGCTTCGCCGCAGCTTCCGCGCGCTTGGCCGGCTTGCGCTCGGCGCCCGCCGGGCCCTTCCCCTTGGCGAGGCTTGCCTTCAGCGCCTCCATCAGGTCGATGATCTGCGTTTTCGGCGCCTCGGCGGGCTCCTCGGTGATCTCCTTGCCCTCGACCTTGCGCTCGATCTGCTCCAGGATCCGCTTCTTGACCGTGTCCTCGTACTTGGCCGGCTGGAACGCCTCGGAGGCGGCCTGCTGGATGAGCTGCACCGCGAGGTCCACCTCGGCCTTCTTGACGTCGACCTTGGGAATCGGCACGTCGGCGATCGAGCGCACTTCGTTGGCGTAGCGCAGCTGCTCCATCGCCAACCCGTGGCCCAGCGGGCGGATCATGATGAGGTACTGCTTGCCGCGCGCCGCCCACTGGCCGATCGCCACCTTGCCGGTCTTCTTCAGAGCTTCGCCGAGCAACGCGAAGGCGCGGTCGCCGCCCTTCTCGGGTCCCAGGAAGTAGACCCGGTCCATGTACATGCGGTCGACCGTCTCCGCGTCCACGAACTCCGTGATGTCGATCGAGCCGGTGCCCTTCTCCTCAAGCGCCTTGAGCTCGTCCTTGGTGAAGATCACGTACTGGCCCTTGGCGAATTCGTAGCCCTTGACCCGGTCGGCGTCCTCCACCTTCTCCCCGTCCTTGGCGCAGACGTACTGCTGCTTGAGGCGGGACCCGTCCTTCTTGTGGAGCCAGTTGAATGAGATGGCGGCCGACGATTCGCCTGCCGAGAACATCTTGATCGGCACGGAAACGAGGCCGAAGGAGATCGTGGCGGAGCCGATGGCGTGCGCGGGCATGAAGAAAAACTATAGCCGGCCACTCGGGGCGCAAATGCCCGTACGCCGCCGCCTCACGCGGGCCGTGGCTCCGCCCTCGGCGGGGCGCGCCGCAGGTCGATCCACTTGGCCACCGGGCCGACCAGGAACAGCGCGACGATCGGCGGGGCGGCGCTGCAGGCGATCGGGAGTGGCCATCCCTGGTCCGCGGCGAAGCGGATGAGCGCTTCCGCGACCGCCACGAGGACCGCCACGACGATCTGCCAGCGCCGGTCCCGGACGATGGTGCGCGGGTCCGTGATCATGAAAAAGACGAAGAGCTGGTACATGGGCCCGGTGAGAGGGGCCAGCTCGGGCCACATCATCTGGCCGAGCAGCTGGCTGCGCAGCACGCTCAGCGTCACGAACGCTGCGACATAGGCCAGCGTGATGTGGAGCACGCGTACGCGGCTGGCGATCACGAGCCCGAAGGCCCAGATCACGGCGTTGGTCGGGAGATCGTTGCCCCATTGATGGCTGAGCACGGAGACGCGGCCCGGGGCCGCCAGCAGGAGCGCGGTAATCGCGAAGTTGGTCGGATTCCACAGGTGGTTCTCGCGGTACTGCAGCACGTACTTGGACGCGATCGCCAGGAATCCGCCGATGACGAACGGCCACAGCGCGCCGCCCTGCGGCTTGATGAGGAGCGTGAGGCTCAGGCCGCTGATGTACGCGCTCAAGAGGTTGACGACCCGCCCCCGCACGAACTGCGACAACAGGGCCTCGGTCGCGAGACACGTCAGCAGCGCCGTGGCCAACCGCGCGTACCCGCCGACCAGGTGATAGCGTGCCTGGGCGACCACCAGCACCAGCGTGATGAGAAACGCGATGAGGTAGCGCGGGTCGATCGGCCGGCCGGCGCCGCGGACCTGCGCGACGGGGGCGGGCTGCGCCTCGGCGGCCGGTGCGGGCGTCACCGCCGCGGCTCGGTGATGATGTGGAGCTGGTTTGCCGCGAGGTGGTGCAGAATCTGGCGCTCGCCGGAGGGCCAATGGATCACCACCTGATCCGCCCATTCGGCGCGCCCCAGCCCGAAGTGCGGACGGCGGTCGTTCTGGCTGGCGAATCCCATGCCGCCGTCCACCACCCGGCGCTGGGTCCCGGCGCTCGACTGCACTACGACCTCGGCCCCGATCGCGCTGCGGTTGCTGCGCGTCGCCACGAGCTGGAACTCGATCCAGTGGTTGCCGCTGTCGGGAACGGTGCGGTACAGCAGGGCGGGCTGGTTCTGGTTGGCCACGATGACATCGAGCGCGCCGTCGTTGGAGAGATCCGCCAGCGCGACCGCGCGGCCGTCATAGCGGTCGCGCACGCCGACCGCCTCGGCGACGTCCACCCAGCCCGCCAGGCCACGGTTCAGGTAGACGCGCGACCGCTCGTATCCCGACAGGCTGAGATTGCCGAACGCGGGCCACGTCGCCGCATCCTCGAACATGCGGCGGTTCGCGCCGGCGATCTTCGACATGGCGTACCAGTAGCTGCGATTGGGATCCGCGGAGATGAAACCGTTGGCGACGAACAGCTCATTGTTGCCGTCGTTGTTGAGATCGCCGAACTGCGCTCCCCAGGCCCACCCGGCGTCCGCCACGACCCGATCGGCCACGTTCTGAAACCGGCCCGCGTCGGGCATGAGGTTCAGCCGCAGGTTGTTGTTCTGGAACAGATAGCCGCGCTCCGAGATGTTCGTGACGAACACGTCCAGGCGCCCGCGATTGTACGCGTCGCCGAGCGCGACCGACATGCCGCTCTTCGACTCGCTCTCGAGCCCCGCGGTGGTCAGGGTGAACCCCCGGCCCCGGTCGTTGAGGTAGAGCTCCTCGGGCCCGTAGTCGTTGGCCAGATACAGGTCCGGCCACCCGTCGTCGTTGAAGTCCGCGGAGGCGGCCGCCAGCGTCCACCGCGTGCTGCCGACCCCCATGCGGTCGGTGACGTCCTCGAAGCGGCCGCCGCCCAGGTTGTGAAACAGCAGGTTCCGCCCGCCGTTGGTCGCGTACTCGAAGCTGTTGTGCATGATCCGCGTCGTCGTGAGGTGCCACAGGTCCACGTCGTCGCGGAAATAGGCCGTCACGTACAGGTCCAGCAATCCGTCCCGGTCGTAGTCGAACCAGATCGCCCCGTTGCTGTTGACCCAGCGATGCAGGCCGGCGGCCTGCGTGACGTCCTGGAAGTGATGCCCGTCGAGGTTCTTGTACAGCGCCAGGTAGCCGTAGCGGTAGATCAGCACGTCTTCGCGCCCGTCGTTGTCCATGTCGCCCCAGACGCTCCCCATGGAGACGCCTTCCCCCGGGCGATTGAGATCCGCGAGCCCCGCGTCGGCGGCGATGTCCGTGAAGGTCCCGTCGCCACGGTTGTGGTACAGGGCGTTCGGCGCCCCGAACCGGCTGTTCGTGAAGTAGAGATCCGGCCACCCGTCGCCGTCCACATCCGCCACGGCGACCGATGCGCCCACGGCGGCGATGTGCGGCTCCACGTTGGCGATCCTGGGATCGAAGCTCGGGCGGCGGTGCACGAAGCGGATGCCCGCGGCCGCGGTCTCGTCGCGCAGCGTGAAACCGGGTCGCGTCGCGTCGGCGCGCGGACCGCCCGGATCCGCGTCCAGCCGGATGGCGAGTCCGATGGCCACGACGAACGGAACGGCCACGATGGCGCGCCGCATGGCGCGAGACGGAAGCACGGGGCATATTATACCCGCCGCCTCCCGATCGGCATCCTCTGCGCCATGAATCCTCCGGTTCCCATCACCCGCGTCATCGACCTGGTCCCGCCGGGATCGCAGCGCCTCTGGTCCGGCGATGCAGCCGATGCCCGTCGCCGGCTGCTCGCCGCCGATCCCGCGGCCGTCCTCGAGATCGAGGGCTCGTTCGCCCTGGTCGCGCAGCAGGGCGAGCGCGTCGCCCTGGCGCGCAGTCTCGATCGTCCGCTGCGTTACTTCCTCGCCAAGGCCGCCGACGGTCCGGTGCTGATCGTCGCCGAACGGATCGACGACATCGCCGCCGAGTTGTCGCGCCGCGGCTGGGCCGATCAGTTCCACCCGACCTACACCCGCATGGTGCCCGCCCACTATGTGACCACCCTGCGGCTGATTGGCTGCCCCGACCCCAATCCGGTCACGCTGCGCTTCTTCGATCCGCCGCGCGGCACCCTCCCCGCCGATCTCGACGTCATCGGCCGTCGCTACCTCGGGGCGGTGGTCGAGGAGCTACGACGCTGGCTGGCGGTGCAGGACCCGGCGGCGCCCATCGGCGTTCCGTTCTCGGGCGGCATCGACAGCGGCGCGGTATTGCTCTGTCTGTACCGGCTGTTGCTCGAGGACGGCCGATCGCCCGCGCGATTGAAGGCGTTCACCCTGTCGGTGGACGGCGGCGGTGAAGACGCCCGCCAGGCCCGCGAGTTTCTGCGGCACACCGATCTCGAGCTGTTCGGCGAGACCATCGACGCGACCGCGGAGCAGCTCGATCCCCTGCGCGCGGTCGCGGTCATCGAGGATTACAAGCCGCTCGACGTGGAGTGTGCCGCGGTGAACCTGGCCTTGCTCGCCGGCATCCGGGCGCGCTACCCCGGGTGGACGCTGCTCGTAGACGGCGACGGCGGGGACGAGAACCTGAAGGATTATCCGATCGAAGCGAACCGCGAGCTGACCATCCGGAGCGTCGTCAACAACCGCATGCTCTATCAGGAAGGCTGGGGGGTGGAGTCCATCAAGCATTCCCTCACCTATTCCGGCGGCTTCAGCCGGGGTTGCGTGCGGGGGTATGCCTGCGCGCGGGCGTATGATTTCATCCCCTTCAGTCCCTATACGCGACCCTCGGTGGTGGCCGTCGCGGAAGGCATTCCGTTCGCCGAGCTCGCTGCGGGCTCGACCGAGCGCCTCTACGCGCTCAAAGGGGAGATCGTGCGGCGTGGCGTGCGCGCGGTGCTCGGCCTCGACATGCCGGTCTACCCGAAGCGCCGCTTCCAGGACGGGAGCGTGACGCCCGGGGCTGCGGGGCGGTGGATCCCCGGAGACGAAGCGCGCTACCGGCGTCACTTCCAGGCCCTGCACGCCCAGCGGGCATGAGTGTGTCGGCCGAGGACCGGCGGATCCGCCGCCTCCGGCCTCCCAAGCCTCCCGTCGATCCCCGGGTGGCGCACGGCACGATCCTCGAGGCAGAGCGTCGTCCGGGCGGCGCCACCGAGCGCGCCGTGACGGTCTTCCTCGCCGGGGCGGAGTGCCCCTTCACCTGTTCCTTCTGCGACCTGTGGCGCTGGACCCTCGATGGCCCGACGCCGCCGGGGGCGCTGCCGCAGCAGCTGTCCCGGGCGCTGGAGCCGCTGCCCCGGCCGTACCCTGAGCGGATCAAGCTCTACAATGCCGGCAACTTCTTCGACCGCCGCGCGGTCCCCGCCGGGGATGTGCCGGCGATCGCCGAGCTCCTGGCGCCGTTCTCCGGGGTCACCGTCGAGTCACATGCGAACACGATCGGCCCGCTGACGCTGGAATTCGCGCGCCTCCTGCCTGAAGGGAGCCGTCTCGAGGTGGCGATGGGACTCGAGACGATCCATCCGCTGGCGGTCAGCCGGCTGAACAAGCGGCTCGATCAGGCCGGGTTCGAGCGCGCCGCCGGGTTTCTCGCCGCGCATCATCTGGATCTCAGGGTCTTCGTGCTTCTGGGGGTCCCGTACGTCGAGTCCGGGGCGTCGGTGGACTGGACGGTGCGCACCGTCCACTATGCTGCGCGGTGCGGGGCCAGGACGGTGACCGTCATCCCGGTGCGCGGCGGCAACGGCGAGATGGAGCGCCTCGCGGCGCTCGGCCACTTCGTGCCACCGCGGCTCGTGGAGCTGGAAGCGGCGCTCGATCGGTGCCTGGGCCTGGCGCCGGTCGTCGCCGTCGACCTCTGGGATATCGACCGGCTGCCGGCGTGCCCCCGGTGCGGGCCGCGCCGCATCGCCCGCCTGCGACGCCTGAATCTGACGGGGCGTCCCGAGCCGCCGATCGATTGCCTCGCGTGCGCGGGGTCGTGACGCGCAAGGGCACGATCGCGATCGTCGGCAGCGGCTTCGCGGGGTCGCTGCTCGCCCGCGTGCTCGCCGTGCTCGGCCACCGCGTCATCCTGCTCGAGCGGGGCGTCCATCCGCGGTTCGCGATCGGGGAATCGAGCACGCCGCTCGCCAACCTGGCGCTGGAGCGGCTCGCGCACCGGTACGGCCTGACAGACTGCCGCGATCTGGCCGCCCACGGGCGCTGGGTGGCGCGGTTTCCGGACCTGCGGCGCGGCCTCAAGCGCGGGTTCACGTTCTACCGGCACCATCCGGGCCGGCCGTTTGCCGATGCCGGGCTGGACTCCGAGCGCCTGCTCGTCGCCGCGAGCCCGACCGACGCCGTGGCCGATTCGCACTGGCTGCGCGCGGACGTGGATCACCATTTCGTACGCGAGGCCGAACGCGCGGGCGTCGACTACCGCGACCGGGTCGAGGTGACCGGGGCGGCGTTCCAGCCGGGCGGGGTTCGCCTCACGGGGACGCGCGCGGGGGTCGATTTCGACCTCCGGGCAGACTTCGTCGTCGACGCGTCAGGACCGGGCGGGTTCCTGGCCCGCCAATTGTCGCTGCCGTCGGGCCTCGGCCGAACCCGTACGCGCGCCGCGCTGCTGTTCAGCCACTTCGGCGACGTGCAACCGATGACCGCGCTCCTGCCCGGTCTGCCGCGCGGACCGTACCCGGATGATTGGGCCGCCGTGCACCATCTCATCGACGAAGGATGGATGTACGCGCTCCGGTTCGACGACGGCGTGACCAGCGCGGGGTTCGCCCTCACGCCGCGCGGGCTGCGACGGCTGACGGCGTCCACCGGTCCCGACCCCGATCGCCTGTGGCGCCGCCTGCTCGAGCGGTATCCCACCATCGGCGCGGCGTACGGCGCGGCCAAGCCGCTGCGGCCCCTGGCCTTTCGCGCTCGGATGCAACACCGCCTCACCCGCGCGGCCGGCGCACGGTGGGCGCTGCTG
>DATGDE010000023.1:0-8073 GCA_035311125.1 Gemmatimonadales bacterium | reverse complement strand
AGGGCCAGGGCCACGGATCCGTCTGGCTGCCGGCCAGCGCACGGGCCGCGCGGGCCCGCACTTCGGGGTCGCGATCCTCCAGTGCCTGTAACAACGCGCCCTGTGCGGCGTCGCCGCCGATCTGCCCGAGCGCCCACAGGGCGGCGCGCCGGACCTCCGCGGTCGAATCGCGCAGCGCGACAGCGAGCGACGGCACGGCGGTGGAGTCGGCGATCTGGCCGAGCGCCCAGGCCGCCCGCAGACGCACGTCGTGCGAGGGGTCCCGCAGCGCGGTGACGAGCCCGACCGGCGCGGTTTGCGATCCGATGGTCCCGATGGCCCATGCAGCACGCCCCCGCACCTCGGCGGACGCATCGCGCAGCACCGCCGACAAGGCCGGGATGGACGCGGAATCCTCCAGTTGACCGAGTGCCCACACGGCCATCGCGCGAACCGACTCGGAGGAGTCTCGCAGCACCACATTGCTGAGGGCGGCAACGGCGCGCCGGTTCCCGATTTGCGCCAGCGCCCAGGCACACATCTCGCGGACCTTCGCGACCGGGTCGCGGAGTACGCGAGCAGCCAGGGGATCGACGGCGGCGACGGCTTCGAGCCGGCCCAACGCGTACGCTGCATCCTCGCGCACCGAGGAGACGGAATCCTCCAGCGCCCGTGTCAGCGCCGCAACGACGCCAGCGGAGTCCCTACCCTGCACCATCGGGGCGGACGTGACGGGCTCCGCTCGCGCGAGCGCGTGCGTGGTTGCGCTGGTCGACGGAGCGGAGGCCGCGGATCGCCGCTGCGGTGCTGTACCGCTGTCCGGGCGAAGCGCGCCCTCCGCCCGCGCGCCGGCTTGAACGCCGACGACCGCCGGCCGCGAAGGCGCGAGAGCGGCGAGCGGAAGCATGAAGCCGAGCGCCAAGGCGCCCAGCACCACCCCGTGCCGCCACGACGCGGGCTCGCGTCGTGCCACCCGTTCCAGAATCGCGAGCATTCTGCCTTCGAACTCGTGGCGCTGCGCCATCGGCAGGGCGACCGCGGGTGTCCGGGACCGGGCGGCCCGGCACACGATCTGGAGCAGGTGATCGGCATACTCGGAGGCCCGGGTTCCGACCCCGAGCACCAGATCGTCGCAAGCCCGTTCGCTCTCCGTGCGGAGCTTCCGGACCGCCATCCACACGAGCGGATGGAACCAGTACAGCGCGGCGGCGATCTGGCCGATCCCGTTGGCGACGAGATCGTACCGCGTGAGGTGCGCCAGCTCGTGGAACAGCACGGCGCGACGGCGCCGATCGTCCCACTCGGCCGCGTCGACCGGCAAAACGATCGCCGGATGCAGGACGCCGCATGCGAACGGCATGGGCAACCGGTCGCTCATAACAAGCCGGGGCAGCCGCTCCAGGGCGAGGCGGTCGGCGGCCTCGAGCAGCGGGCGGCGCCATTCAGGGGATTCGAGCGGCGTGCCACGACGCACGACGCGCGCGAGTACCACGGCGCCAAGGAGCAGACGCCCGAGGAAGTACGCGGCGCCCAGCCCCCAAACGAGAAGCAGCAGCGCGAGCAGCGTGCGCGAATCGAAGCGTGGTGCGTCGCTCACCGGCGGCGCGGCTGCCGCGCGCTCCGGCGTCCCGATGGATGAAAGCGCGCCCGGCTGCCCCGGGGGCACCGACCGCGTCTCTGCGCCCGCCGTGCGTGAGGGCGCGCCGGCGTCGAGCATCCTGCCGGACGCCGGAGGCGGGACGATCCGGTCGAGCGTGATGACCGGCAGGCGCCACGGCAAGATCACACTGACCAGCGGCAGCACGAGCAATGAGGCGATGACGGTGCCCCAGACGAGATGGCGCACCGCCGCCGACGCGCGCCGCAGAACGGAGACCACGACGATGGCGGCAAGCAGCAGCAGCGTGCCCTTGACCAGGGTCACGACGATCCAGATGGCGCTCACGCTCACCGTCCTTCCTCGCCGGCCTGGCGGATTTCCGCCGTCAGGCGACGAATCTGCGCGTCGGAGAGGTCGAGATCGGACCGCTCGAGCAACGCCGCCAGCGCGCGTTCGGCCGAGCCGTCGAAGAACGTATTCACGACGTGGTCCAGGGCAGCCTTGCGGGCGCGCTCCCGGCCGAGGGCCGGAGCGTATACGTAGCGTGGCCCGTCGGCTCGGTGGATGATGTGACCCTTTTCTTTCAGCACGCGGAGAATGGATCGAACGGCGGAGTAGGTGGGGGGATCTTTCAAGTCGTCCATCACCTCGGCGACGGTCGCTTCGCCGCGGCGATAGAGCACGTCCATCACCTCGCGCTCGCGCCGCGAGAGGGTCTGCCTCGTGTCCGCCATGGATTCCGCCTTAATGCTGAAATTTCAGCATAAGGTAGTAATCCCTCCCGGAGCCGTCAACTGCCCGCTGGATCACGACAGCTGTGGACGACCCGAGGGCCGCAGCGCCCGGGGCTCGGGGATCAGCTCCCGCGCCAGGGCAGCCAGCCGCTCCGCGAGCTGCTCCAGCTCGGCGACTCGCCGCCTCGAGATGAGCCGGTAAGTCGTCCGGGCCGTCAGGAACGTGGTCAGCAACCATCCCGGAATGATGACACCTATGGCCGGGGGTGCGACATGCAGCGCGCCGACGAGGAGGCCGAGGATCGGTCCCATCCCGCCGCCTCCCATCCCGCCGCCGATGCCGCCATACACCGCGCCCACGAGCGGCCCGAGATTCTCCTGAATCGTGATGCGCGTGCGGCCGCCGCGCATCGACACCACGATCTCGAGATTGCGACGCGACGGCCCGCCGGAGGCGACCCAGGAGAACGAGCGGCCGAGCTGGCTCACCTGGCCCACGTTCTTGAGGAATCGGCGCGTCTCGTCTACCATGACCGCATACTCGCTCTCCGGCAGCTCCCCCTCGACCACGCGCTCGACCACCACCGTAGTCGGTCCGCCGGCCCAGGGATTCGACTTGATCGGCTCGATGGCGGGGAGTGATGCCCCGCTTCGTGACGCCCGCAGTGAGTCCGCCGCGCGGCGCACGGTGTCCGGCGCGATCCCGACCTCGGCCGCAAGCGCCTCGACGCCACCGATCGTCATGGCGTCGCTGTGCGTCGGGGCCGTGGCTTCGAGCTCCGAGGCGCGTTTGACGATCTCCTGCACCTCCCCACCGCTGAAGCGGCGGCGCGGCGCCGTGGAGCCGGTCAAGTCCTCGATCAGCGCCCCCGGCGACGCGGTCCGCTGGTCGTGGCGGATCGCCAATCCGCGCACCAGCGCGGCCTCCATCCGACTCCCCACTTCGGTCAGCCGTGTGCGCTGCGCCGCCGTCGCACTGCTGAACCGCCCCGCCCGCACGTCGTCCTCGGTCGGCCAGCCACCGGGCAGCTCCCCCACCAGCATCTCGTAGATCACAGCTGCCAGGCTGTACACGTCGGTGCGCGCGTCGAGATCGGTGAGCCCCGCGGCCTGCTCGGGGCTCATGTACCCCGGCGTCCCGATGGGAAACCCCGTGCGCGTGAGGTTCACGCCCCCGGCGGTGCTGACGGCCTTGGCGATCCCGAAGTCCGCGACGACGGGGTGGCCCTGCGAGAACAGGATGTTCTCCGGCTTGATATCGCGATGCACGATGCCCATGCGGTGCGCGTAGGCGAGCGCGTCCGCGACCGGGGCGGCCACCGCCAGCGCCTGCTCAGGCGTGAGGCGGCGCTCCTGTTGCAGCGTCTGCCGCAGCGACCCACCGTCCACGTACGGCATCACATAGTAGAGCTGGCCATCGGCCTCGCCGGAATCGTACAGCGCGAGGATGTGCGGATGGGTGAGATGGGCGGCGATCTCGATTTCCTTGAGAAACCGCTCCACGCCAAGAAACTGCACCAGCCCCGACAGCAGCACCTTGAGGGCGACCTGGCGCTGGTGCTTCCGGTCGAACGCCAGGTAGACGCTCGCCATACCGCCCCGGCCCAGCAGGCGACGCAGCTCGTAGCGCCCCGCGAGCGCGGTGGCCAGGTCGGCCGGCAGGTCGTCCGTCACGGGGATGCAATATAGGGCTGGCCCAACCACCCGTCCGCTGCCGGTGGCGACGAACCCCGGCCCCGAACCATGGTATACAGTGCAGGAGGATGACCCTGTGCGACGATTGATGCTGGCGACGGCCCTGTCGTGCTGGCTGGCACTTCCGGGAACTGCGCAGGGACAATTCGGCGGGGGCTTCGGCGGCGAGCGCGGGCGGTACGGCCGCGGGATCGACCGCGACCCGACCGCGAACGCTCCCAAGCTCCCCGGTGCCGAACTCGAAGGTCCCCCCGACTCGTCCACGATCCGCGGCGTCCTCGATCTGACGGATGCGCAGGCCGCCCGATACGCTCAGGCCTACGATTCCTTCATGGTGGCGACCAGGCCTCAGCGTGACAGCGCACGGACCGTCGCCGATAAGATGAATCAGCGCCTGGACGAGGGTGACCGGGCCGCGGCCTTGTTCTACGCCGACCGGCTCAACGAATTCGGCAAGACGCTCCGCGAGCGTCAGGCCAAGTTCGAGGACCAAATCAGCAAACTGTTGACGCCGGCTCAGCTCAAGGGCTACCGCCAGTGGCGCGACCAGCAGGACCGGGTCACCGCCGAGCGCCGACGCGAGGACGCACTGCGCTGGCGCATCATGCCGGGAGGGTTTCCCGGATCTGCCGGTATCGCGCAGCGAAGGGAAGAACCGAAGACCACGCTGGCCGTTCCCGGCGTGGCGGCGCCGGCCATCGGCGCTCAGGTGGTCCGTGTGGGCCGCACGCTGTACATCGCGAGCCAGCTCCCGCTGGACAGCGCGGGCAACCTGGTCGGAGGAGACGATCTCGGCGTGCAGGCGAAGCAGGCGCTCGCCAATCTCTCGGCAGTGCTGCGAGGCGCCCACGCCGATGTGGGACAGGTTGTCTCGCTCACCATCTATGTCGTCAACTACCGGCCCTCCGATCTGGCGACGATTCGCGACGCGGCGGCTGGCCTGTCTCCGTCCTGGAGCGCATCGATCGTGACGGTGTTAGGCGTCCAGGCACTCGCACGAGAAGGCGCGCGGATCGCCGTCGCGGCGACGGCACAGGCGGGAGCCTCGGAGGCCGGCGCGGGAGACCGCTAGCGCCTCAAGTCCGCTTCACACAAAGCTCATCGTGCTTTGGCCGGGCCGCTGTCAGGTTCCGGCATGCCTAGCAACGCGACTCCCGACCCCCAAGCCCCGGCGGCCCCACCTGCCACGGTCGTGCCGCGCTGGGAATGGCGGCTGATCGCCCAGTCGCTGCCGTTTGACCGCGCGCGTCTCAGCTTCGCCCCTGGTCCTCCCAAGGTGAGCAGCGAGACGTACCTGCTCTCCTCCCTGTCCCCGCACAACATCAAGATTCGTGGTGGCGTGCTGGAGATCAAACGTCTCCAGCAGCGCGCGGCGGATGGGCTCGAGCAGTGGCGGCCCACGGCCCGCTCGACGTTCCCGCTCGACGCGGACACCCGGATCGAGCTCTGGGACGCATGGGCAATCGCCGCGCCGCCGGGCCTCACGGCCGTCCCGAGCCTCCCCGACCTCGTGCGCGAGGTCGTCTCTCCCCATTCCGCGTTGCGCCAGGTCGATCTCGTCAAGCACCGCACGCGTCTCTCGCTGGCGGGCTGCAACGGAGAGCTGGTGGAATTGGAGATCGCCGGTGAGCGCTGGATCAGCGTGGCGTTCGAAGACGCAGACCCCGCGCTGGTGCGCGCGGCCACGACGTCACTCGGCATCGATGTGCGCACCAATCTGAATTATCCCGCAGCCCTGAAGCGCATCGTGGGGCTGCCCCCGCTGGAAGCTCCCGAAAAGGAAGGAGTCCGCTGATGGACCGCCGCTCGATTGTCCGGACCGTGCTGGCCGTGGGCGCGCTGCTGGCCGTTACCTCACGCGCCTCGGCCCAACAGGCCCCCCCACCGCGTGTATCCCTGCCGGGGATGTACGACGGCGGATATCTCGTATTCCAGAGCGCTGACAGCGCGTTCAAGTACTGGCTCGACGCCCGCGCGCAGGTCGACGCCGCCGACTACCTCGGCGCCAAGAACGCCCTCGCCACCGGCGTCCTCCTCCGGCGCGTGCGCCTTGGCGTGAAGGCCACGCTGTACCGCAACTGGCTGGGCGAGATCGATGTCGACTTCGCCGGCGACGCGGTCGAGGTCAAGGACCTCTGGATCGGCTATCAAGGCTGGTCCAACAGCCTGCTGCGCGTCGGCAACTTCAAGGAGCCGTTCAGTCTCGAGACGCTCACCTCATCGAAGTACATCACGTTCATGGAACGGTCGTACATCGACAATTTCTCGCCCGACCGCCACATCGGCCTCGCTTACTCGCACTGGGGCTCCCGCTGGCAGGTCTCGGCGGGGGTGTTCGGCCAGGGCTCGGGTGACATCGACGCGACAGGGCAGAATCAGGGCTTCGGCGTGACCGCCCGTGCCACCGTGGCACCGCTGCTGAAGGACCGGCAGCTGGTCCATCTGGGCGCGGCCGTGAGTCGCCGCACGCCGGATGCAGACGCCACGCCCAACCGGCTGCGGATCCGCGCACGCCCGGAAACCAACGTCAACAAGGCCCGGTTCCTCTCGACCGGCAGAATCACCAACGTCGACTACGAGCTCCTCTACAACGGTGAGCTCGCCGTGGTGCAGGGGCCGTTCTCCGTTCAGGCCGAAGCCACCAAGGCCGACGTGCACCGCCTGGGGGGCCTCTCAACCGCCTCGTTCTGGGGTGGCTACGCGTTCGTCAGCTTCTTCCTCACCGGTGAGAGTCGCCCGTACATCGCCAGCGAAGGCGAGTGGGACCGGGTCTTCCCGCGCTCGTCGAATGGTGCGTGGGAGGTGGCCGCACGAGTGAGCACGATGGACCTCGACGATAACTCGACCGGTGTGGGGATCCTGGGTGGCAAAGGCACCAACATCACGGTTGGTCTGAACTGGTACATCAATGCGAACTTCAAGCTCATGGCCGACTATGTGCACGTGAACTTGAACGGCAACGCCGTCCCCGACCAAGGCACGCCCCCGCTCGTGGCGGGCGACAAGTTCAGCATCGTGCAGCTGCGCGCCTCGCTGGCGCTCTAGTCCACGATGGGCAAGGAAGTCGAACGGAAGTTTCTCGTGGATCCGGGTGCTTGGCACCCGGATCCCACCCGCGGGGTCCGGTTCCGGCAGGGGTATCTGTCGGTGGTCCCCGAGCGCGTCGTGCGCGTACGCCGGGCCGGGCCAAAGGGCGCGCTCACCGTCAAGGGACTCACCACCGGCGTCGAGCGATCCGAGTTCGAGTATCCCATCCCGCCGGACGACGCGGACGCGATGCTGGACACGCTGTGCCTGCGTCCGCTGCTCGAGAAGACACGGTACCGTGAACCCTTCGGCGGCCGGATCTGGGAGATCGACGTCTTCGAGGGGGAGAACGCCGGTCTCGTAGTCGCCGAGGTGGAGCTCGACTCTCCAACGGCGTCCCTCGAGCTGCCCCCGTGGGCCGGAAAGGAAGTCTCGGCTGATCCCCGGTACTTCAACTCCAACCTGACGCAGCATCCCTACGCGCGGTGGGGCCGTGGCGGCTGAAGTCGCGGAGCGGCCCGACTCGGCCGCGGTCGCCGCGTTGCTGGGGCTCGATCAATTCAAGCTGTCGTCCCGCATGCGTCCGGCAACGAGCGCGGCCGACCGGTGGATGCGGCGCATCGGCTTGCCGCTCGGGGTCGTGGTGTTCGCGGTCATCATGCTGCTGCCGCGGTCGCCGGACCTGCCTCCTGCGGGACAGGCCGCCTTCGCGGCGTTCGCCCTGGCCCTCGTCTGGTGGGTGACGGAGCCGATTCCGACATACCTGACGTCCCTGGTGCTGATGTTGCTGCTCGTGGCCACCCGCGCCTGGGACACCACGCATGTCCTGTCAGTGCTCGGGCTGGACGTCATCTGGCTGAACGTGCTCGCATTCGTACTCAGCGCGATGCTCGTGAAGACGCACCTCGCCAAACGGCTCGCGCTCGCGCTAATCCTGCGGTTCGGCAAGCGCGCGTCGTGGGCGCTCGCCGCGTTCGTGTTGCTGCAGCTCGTGCTGGCGCCGCTCATCCCGGCCACGGCCGCGCGCGCGGCGCTCAC
>DATGDE010000022.1:0-1590 GCA_035311125.1 Gemmatimonadales bacterium | reverse complement strand
CATCCTGCGCACCGACCGCACGCCGATCTACAACCTCGCCGTCGTCGTGGACGACGTGGACATGGCGATCACGCACGTGCTGCGGGGCGACGACCACATCTCGAACACGCCGAAACAGATCGCCCTGTACCGGGCGCTGGGTCACGAGCCACCAGTTTTCGGCCATGTCCCCATGATCAACGGGCAGGACGGCAAGAAGCTCTCCAAGCGCCACGGCGCCACCGCCGTGGGCGACTACCAGCACATGGGGATCCTCCCGGCCGCCATGCGCAACTTCCTGGCGCTGCTCGGCTGGAGCCCCGGCGGCGACCGCGAGATCATGACGCAGGACGAGATGGTGCAGTTCTTCTCCTTCGACGGCGTCCAGAAGAAGGCCGCCGTCTTCGACACTACGAAACTCGAGTGGATGAACGGGCAGTATCTCTCCGCGGCCGCACCCGAGGATCTGCTCCCGATCGTCGCCCCCCAGCTCGGTACGCTCGGCGTGGACGGCGATCGCGCTGCCGTGCTGCGGGCGATCGGCGCCGTGAAGACCCGGAGTCGCACGACGCTCGACGTCGCGAAGCAGGTCGCCGTGCGACTCGATGCGAAGCACGTGACGACCGACGAGAAGGCCCAGCAGGAGATCGCGAGGGACCCGGCGGGTTACCGGGACGCGCTGCAGGCGGCGATCGCCGCGCTGCGCGACGTCGAATGGACGACCGAGGTGCTGGAGAAATCCTTGCGCGCGCTGGCCGATGCCCGCGGCGTGGCGGCGGGCAAGATCTTCCAGCCGATCCGCATCGCCCTGACCGGCGGGACGGTGTCGGAGCCCGTGAACGAGCTGTTGTTCGTGATCGGCAAGGACGCGGCGCTGCGACGACTCGCGGCGGCGGCGCGGTAGCTAGCGGGGCGGCAAGCCTCCGAGCAGATCCGCGACGGCGATCGTCAGCTCCGGCGCCTCCGGAATCACCCGCCAGCGTAGCGCGTCGGTGACGATCTCCGGCCGCTCATCCTCGGGGTGCCACACTTCGACGAGCGCGGCGTCGAGATCCACGATCCAGTAGGTCCGCACCCGCTGCTCCTGATACAAACGCCGCTTCAGGATGCGATCCGCCCGCGTGGAACTGGGCGAAACCACCTCTACCGCCAGCAGTAACGTCTTGAACGTCTCCCAATTGTTGCTGATTTCCTCCGGCGGTACGACGAAGAGATCGGGCTGCACCAGCGTGTCGTCCGTCCAGGAAATGTCGGCTGGAGAGAACACGACCGTGTCGGGGCGACCCAGACGCTCGAGGTAGGCCCGGATCCATGCGTACAGCCTGCCGAGCGCGATCTGGTGTCTGGAGCGCGGAGCCGGGGTCACGAGCAGCTCCCCGTGAACGACCTCATAGCGCTTCCCGTCGTCGGGGAGCTCGCGCACCATCTGCGCCGTCCAGCGCTGCACCATCTCGGACATGGCCATAGTATCCGCCCTCCGCGAATGGAAATGCAAGGGGACCGCATCCAGCATCATGCGGTCCCCGTCACCTCATCGCGGTACCGAAAAAATGCGAGCAGGTGTTACGGCGTCGCCTTGGTTGTGTCTCCCCGCTGCCGGCGCTCGGCATC
>DATGDE010000021.1:0-2934 GCA_035311125.1 Gemmatimonadales bacterium | reverse complement strand
GACTCACCGGGATTCGCGTCGAGTCGTCTCGGGGTCGCCCTTGGACTCGAGGCGATGCGTATGCTCGAGGAAGGCGTGGCTTCGGCCGAAGACATCGACAAGGCGATGGAGCTGGGCTACAACCACCCGATGGGACCACTGAAGCTGACCGACCTCGTGGGGCTCGACGTGCGGCTCGCCATCGCCGAGTATCTGCACCAGCAGCTGCGCATGCCGCACTACGCGCCGCCGCAGATCCTCAAGGAGAAGGTCGCGAAAGGCGAGCTCGGCAAGAAGACGGGCAAGGGGTTCTACACCTGGAGCGACTGAGGACCGTGGTCCCGGCCGGGGCACGCTCGCTGGCCATTCGCGGCGATCGGGGATAGCTTCGTCGGCCGATGAGCCCGGCGGCCGCTTCTCCTCCCCTGCCCTATCGTATCACCGACGTTCATATCCACATCCAGCCGTGGCGCGACATGAAGCCCAGGGTCCAGGCGGTGATGCGCGCCGGCAAGGAAGACCATTGGGACTTCCTGCTGTCCCTGATGGACGACCCCGCGACGCTGCTCGAGGTGATGGACCGGGCCGGCGTGTGGCGGGTGGGACTCGTGAACTACCCGAGCCCCGACATCATGGGATTCACCGATTCCACCAACGATTTCGCCGCCCGCTACGCGCGCGCTGATCGCGAGCGCCTCCTGCCCTATGGCGGAGTGCACCCCCGGTTCACGCAGGACCCCGCCGGCGGGGTGGACCGTCTGCTGGACCTGGGGATCCGGATGCTCAAGATCCACCCCAATCACCAGGCCTTTCCCGCCAACGCCTACACCGCAGGCCTCGATGCCCTGGCGGCGATCTATCGGCGCTGCGAGGAGCGCGGGCTCCCCGTGCTGGTGCATACCGGGACGTCGATCTTCCCCGGCGCCCGGTCCAAATGGGGCAACCCGCTCGAGCTGGACGACGTGGCGATCGACTTCCCGGACCTGCGTCTCGTCATGGCGCACGGTGGACGGCCCCTCTACATGGAAGAGGCGTTCTTCATCCTGCGGCGTCATCGCAATGTCCGGCTCGATGTGTCCGGTATTCCGCCCCTCAAATTGCTGGACTACTTTCCCCGCCTGGCGGAGATCGGCGAGCGGGTGCTGTGGGGCACCGATTGGCCCAGCCCCGGCGTGAAGGATCTGCGAGGGAATATCGACCAGTTCCTCACGCTGCCGCTCACCGACGAGTTGCGCCGGGCGGTTCTCGAGACGAACGCGTTGGCGCTGTTCCCCGCGCCCTGACGCGAGCCACACACCTCTCTCGTTCGGAGTCACGCGTCATGCGTCTGTTATCCCTGACCGTGCTGAGCGGTTTCGCCGTGGCGGCCGCCGGGCCGCTCGGCGCCCAGGCCGGCCGCATCACTTACGACACCTTCTCCCTGGCCAACGGGCTGCGGGTGATCGCCTCGGAAGATCATTCCACGCCGATCGTCGCCGTGGACGTGTGGTACAACACCGGCTCGCGCAACGAACGGCCGGGACGCTCGGGGTTCGCCCACCTCTTCGAGCACATGATGTTCCAGGGCTCGGCCCACGTGAAGAAGGCCGAGCACTTCCAGCGGGTCGAGCGCGCCGGCGGCACGGAGAACGGCAGCACCCAGGAGGACCGCACCAACTACTTCGAGGTGCTGCCGTCCAATCGCCTCAACCTGGCGCTGTGGCTCGAAGCCGACCGCATGCGCTCGCTGGCCATCACGCAGGAGAACTTCGACAACCAGCGGGAAACGGTGAAGGAGGAACGCCGGCTCCGCGTGGACAACCAGCCCTACCAGCGGGCGTTCGTCGACGGCCTCACCCTGCCCTTCGACAGCGCCACCTGTTTCGCCTATGCCCACTCGGTGATCGGCGACATGGCCGATCTCAACGCCGCCAAGCTGCCCGACGTGCAGGCGTTCTTCGACACCTACTACGCGCCCAACAACGCCACCATGGTCGTGGTGGGCGACTTCAACCCCGCCGAGCTGCGGCGCCTCATCACGCAGTACTACGCCAGCATTCCGAGCCACCCGGCTCCGGCACCGGTGACCTGCGACTATCGCCTGAGCCCGGGCACCGTGCGGCGCGAGTTCGCCGACGAGCATGCCAATTTGCCCGCGGTGGTGCGGCTATACCGCGTGCCGCCGCACGACGACGCCGACACGCCGGCGCTCACCCTGATGAACATCATCCTCGGTCAGGGCGAGAGCTCGCGGCTCAACGTCGCCATTGTGCGGCGTGCCAAAGCCGCCCTGGGAGCCGGCGCCGGCAGCGCCGGAACGCACCGCGGGCCCGGAACGATGTTCATCTTCGGCGTCGCCAACCAGGGAGTCGACATCGACCATCTCGACAGCCTGCTGGCCGCCCAGGTGGACACGCTGCGGGGGAGCGGCGTCACCGCCGAGGAGCTCACGAAGGCGAAGAACAGTTTCCGGTCGCAGTTCATCGAGAATCGGGAAACGGTCCTCAACAAAGCCGAGGAGCTGCACCACTACGCCATGTTCCATTCCAACCTGGCCGAGATCAACACCGATCTGGACCGCTACCTGGCGGTCACGAACGACGACATCCGGCGCGTCGCGGCCAAGTATCTCGATCCCGCGAATGCCGTCATCCTGGTCGTGAAGCCGGCGGCGGGAGGTGGACAATGAAGGCCACGCTCGGGCTGGCGGCGCTGCTCGCCTTCCATCCGGCCATGCGCCTCGCCGCGCAGGATTCGTTTCCCACCCGGCCCCCGGCGCCCACACGGCTCGCGCCGGTGCGCTTCCCGCCGTTCCAGGAGTCGCTGCTTCCCAACGGCATGACGTTGCTCGTCGTGGAGAACCACGAGCAACCGGTGGTCTCCGTCAATCTCAACTTCCGCGCCGGTGCACTGTACGACCCGGCCGGCAAGGAGGGCACGGCGGAGCTCGTCGCCCAGCTGCTCACCAAGGGGACC
>DATGDE010000020.1:0-1972 GCA_035311125.1 Gemmatimonadales bacterium | reverse complement strand
AGCACGGCCGCGGTGCCCGGGCCAGCCGGCCCCACCCGGAACGACTCAGCGCTCGACGCGACCCGGATCCAGCCCGTCGCCGTCCGTTCCTCCAGCTCCGCCGGCAGGTGCAGCACGGCGGTGAGGTGTCCCAGTATCGCTCTCGGCGTGTCCTCGCCACTCAGCACTGTGCGCGCCAAGTCGAGCAGCGCGGCCGACTCGGCACTGGCTCTCGCCGCCTCCCGGGCGCGCTGCGCCGCCGCGTGCACGGTGCTGCTCACCGACACGGCGACAGTGATAAACAGCAGCAGGGCGAGCAGGTTCTGCGGCTGTTCGATTGTCCATGTGTGGATTGGCGGGGTGAAGAACCAGTTGAGCAGCAGACTCGCTGCCACGGCTGCGGTGACGGCGGGCCAGAACCCCCCCACGACGGTGATGCCTACGAGCGTGGCGAGGTAGAGGAGCAGGTCGTCGACGAGTGGCAGCTCCTCGCGGACCTGCACGAGACCGGCGGTCAGGAGTGGGAGGGCGACGAAGGCGAGCGTGAGCCCGGCCACCTGGCGGCGCCGCCCGACTCCGGTGGCTTTGCCGAACCGCGACGGTTCGGCCGGGGTGCGCCGGATCACCTTCCGCCGCGAGCTCTGGGCAGCACTCGCAGGCGTTGCGGGGAGGAGGGGAGCTTCGAGCCTGTCCACGATCTCGAGTGTGGACGGTAACCGCTGGTTTTCCAGGTTCATCAAGATGCTGCGGGATGCTTCGGGGCTCCGGCCGGCTCGCCACGCTCCTCGCCATCCGACCCCGGCGCCGGCCCCGGCCAGCGCGACAAGGGCTATCACCAGGCCGTTGCGAAGCGCGTGCGGTCCGCCTGGGTTGAGCTCTGCATAGGGAGCGCGCGAGAAACCCGTTACGGTGAGCCAGCCGACGACAGCGAGGAGCGGCGCTGCCCGCGCTTCGGCGACGAAAGATGTCCCCGCGACGATCATTGCGGTGAGCACGAGCACGGCCTCAGGCCCCACGTGGCCGTCCGTTCCCGCGGCCAGCGCCCCGACTCCGAGCAGCGCGGTGCATCCGGCGGGCAGCGCATACGCCGCCGGTAGCGGGCGCTGGCCGGACGGGCGGAACGTCATCACCTCGTAGCAGACCGCTGGCCAGCCGCCACAGAGCCGATCTTGACGTCGTCTTGATGCCAACGCGGTGTTAGCGGCTGGCCGGCATGACCATGATTAGCTTCGAGGAGGTGACAAGCGGCGCCGGACGTGCACGCCACTACCTCTGGCGCTGCCCTGATGCTGCTAGGTGACGGGATCAAGCGGCTGTTCGTGGGCCGCCCGCTGCGCAGCGCGCAGCTTCCCGAGACATTGCTGCCCAAGTGGCTGGCACTGCCGATCTTCTGCTCGGACCCGATCTCGTCCGTGGCCTACGCCACCGAACAGATCTTGCTTGTCGCGGGCTACGGAGGGGCTGCCTACCTGAACATGGCCAAGCCGATAGCGGCTGTCATCGCAGCGATACTTATCGTGGTCATAGCCTCCTACCGGCAGACCTGCTATGCCTACCCAAGCGGGGGTGGCGCCTTCGTCGTCAGCCTCGACAACCTCGGGGCCACGGCGGCGCTCATCGCGGCGGCGGCGCTGCTCGTGGACTACGTCATGACGGTGGTCGTGTCCGTGGTCGCCGGCGTCGTCGCGATCACGTCAGCCGCGCCGTCGTTGCAGCGGCATGCTGTGGCCCTGTCGGCGACGTTCGTCATCCTCATCGCGCTGGTGAACCTGCGCGGCGTGCGGGAAAGCGGGAAGGCGTTCGCAATCCCCACGTACAGCTTCATTGCCGGCGTGGGGCTGCTGTTCGCCTTCGCTTCAGGCCAAGCGGTGTTCGGCGGCGGGCTTCCCGACGCGCCCAGCGCCACGGAGCCGCTTTCGCAGGTCACCCGGGTCGGGGGGCTGTTCACGGTGTTCCTGGCGATGCGTGCCTTCGCCTCCGGCTGCACTGCGCT
>DATGDE010000019.1:0-7708 GCA_035311125.1 Gemmatimonadales bacterium | reverse complement strand
CCGGTCATCCTGATGACCGCCCAGGCCTCTCTGCAGACGGCCATTCAGGCGGTGAACGAGGGCGCCTTCTACTACATCCAGAAGCCGTTCTCCAACGACGATCTCGTGGCGATCTGCCGCCGCGCCGCCGAGCACCGGCGGCTGCGGGCCGAGAACAAGCAGCTGAAGCAGGAGATCCGGCGCCGCGAGCGTTCCCGCTTCGCCAAACCGCTCGGCAAGTCGCGCCTGTTCGCCGACGTGCTGCGCCTGGCCGAGCAGGTGGCGCCCACCGAGAGCACGGTGTTGATCCAGGGCGAGTCCGGAACCGGCAAGGAGGTCATCGCCCGCTACATCCACGATCTGTCCTCCCGCAGCGAAGGGCCGTTTCTCTCGCTGAACTGCGGAGCGCTCCCGGAGAGCCTGCTCGAGTCGGAGTTGTTCGGCCACGTGAAGGGGTCCTTCACCGGCGCCGTGCGCGACAAGCAGGGGCTGTTCGCGGCGGCGCGCGGGGGCACGTTCTTCCTGGACGAGATCGGCGAGATGTCTCCCGCCACCCAGGTCAAGCTGCTCCGCGTGTTGCAGGAGCGGGAGGCGATCCCGGTGGGTGGCACCGAGGCGATTCCGGTGGACGTGCGGGTCGTGGCGGCCACGAATCGCGACCTGGAGGACGAGATCCGGCAGGGACGGTTCCGCACCGACCTGTACTACCGGCTCAACGTGATCGCCATCCACCTCCCGCCGCTGCGCGAGCGGCGCGACGACATCGAGATCTTCGTCACCGCCTTCCTCGAGCGGATCGCCAAGGAGAAGGGAACGCCCATCAAGCACCTCTCGCCGGAGGCCGCGGAGGCCATCCTGGCCTACGATTGGCCCGGCAACGTGCGGGAGCTGGAAAACGCGTTGGAGCGCGCCGTCGTGCTGACGAAAGGCGAGGCGATTCCGCTTTCCGCCATGCCGGCCAAGGTCACCGAGCGCCGCGTCGAGCCGCTGGTCGCCGAGCGCGTGCACCACAATCCGACGCTCGACACCATCGAACGCGCCTACATCGCCTGGGTGCTGCAGGCGGAAGGCGGGAACAAGAGCCGGGCGGCGGAAGTGCTGGGCATTGATCCCTCGACCTTGTACCGCAAGCTGAGCCGGTACGAGGGAGGGAGTGATGCCGCGACGTGACCCCTCCGTCCGACCTGCGGCTCTCCGTGGTCGTGGCCGCCTACAACGAGGCGGCCACCGTGGAAGCGGTCGTCCGGCGCGTGCGTGAGCTGCCGCTGCCGCTGGAGGTGATCGCCATCGACGACGCCTCCACCGACGGCACCGGGGACATTCTGGACCGCCTGGCGCACGAGGGGCTGATCGACCGCGTCATTCACCAACCCGGGAATCGCGGCAAGGGAGCGGCGCTGCGCAGCGGATTCGCCGCCGCCACGGGCGACGTGGTCGTCGTGCAGGATGCCGACCTGGAGTACGACCCCGCCGACCTCCCCGCCTTGCTCGAGCCGATCCGCAGCGGTCGCGCCGACGCGGTGTACGGCTCGCGCTTCCAGGGCGGCCCGCACCGCGTGCTCTACTTCTGGCACGCCGTCGGCAACCTCCTGCTCACCACCCTGTCCAACATGTTCACCAACCTGAACCTGTCGGACATGGAAACGTGCTACAAGCTCGTGCGGCGCGAGCTGCTGCAACGCCTGCCGCTCACGTCCGACCGCTTCGGTTTCGAGGTCGAGCTGACGGCCCGCCTGGCGCAGGCCGGCGCCCGCATCTGGGAGCTGCCGATCTCCTACAGCGGCCGGACCTACGCGGAAGGCAAGAAGATCACCTGGCGCGACGGATTCGCCGCCTTGCTGCACATTCTGCGGTTCAATCTGTTCCCGCCGGGCGGCGACTGGCGCTCTCGCTGAGCGCGTTCCACCTTGCAGAACGCATGACCCGGGGCCAGGGCGGGGGGCTTGCGGCGCCGGATGTCTGCGGTGTAAAACCTTATCCAGCAACCGTTTACGTATTTGACGACGGATCGGGCATGACGCTTGCCTGAGTGGCCCCCGGGAACAACGCGCCCTCAACTTCCTAGACCGGGAGATTTCAGATGAATCGGAAGGGTTTCACGCTCATTGAGCTGCTGATCGTGGTGGTGATCATCGGCATTCTGGCCGCCATCGCGATCCCGAAGTTCGCCAACACCAAGGAGAAGGCGTACATCGCGTCGATGAAGTCGGACCTGCGCAACCTGGTGACGGCGGAAGAGGCGTACTTCGCTGACTCCGTCAAGTACAGCACCGCCCTCTGCGCGACCTCCGTTGGTTGCGCCGGCGTAGTCTTCGTGCAGAGCACCGGGAACAACCCGCCCGCCATCTCCCTCACGGCGGACGGTTGGACCGCGTCGATGACGAACCTCAACACGACCAAGAATTGCGCGATCTACATCGGGTCGACGGCACTCGCCCCTGCCAACAAGGAAGGCGAACCGAAGTGCCAGTGATGCGGGCTCTCTAGCCTGGAGCGGGCGGCGGGGGATTCCCCGCCGCTCGTTTTTTGTACCTTAGTCCCGGCCCATGTCCCCGAAACCCTCGCTCCGCGCCGAGCTGCTCTTCAACCTGGCCTTCCTCGCCGGCGCGGCCCTGCTGCTGGGCGCCGGGACCATCATCGCCATCGGGGCCCTCACCCCCAACCTCACGCCCAGCGCGGGCTTCCTCCTCCTGTTCGGCATCGTGGCGCTCGACCTCACCATCTTCATCCTGTTCGGCCGCTATCTCGTGACGCGTCTGGTCCTTCGGCCGTTGGAGCGGCTGGTGGCGGCGGCGGATGCGGTCGCGGCCGGGGACGCCACGGCCCGCGCGCCGGATGCGGAAACGCGGGAATTCGCCACCCTCGCCGAGCGCCTGAACCGCATGACCGACTCGCTGCTCGATGCGCAGGGCCAGCTGGTTCGATCCGAGAAGCTGGCGAGCGTCGGTCGCCTCGCCGCCGGGGTGGCGCACGAGATCGGAAACCCGCTGGGAGCGGTCGGCACCTATCTCGAGGTGCTCGAGCGCCGGGGAGCCGACCCGGAAGTCAGTGCCGGCGTTCGACGCGAGCTCGATCGCATCGACCGGATCGTGCGCAGCCTGCTGGATTTCTCACGCCCCCACGAGGAAGCGCTCCAGCCGGTGGACGCCTGCATCGTGGCCCGCGCCGCCTTCGAGCTGCTCCAATCCCAGGGCGCGCTGAAACGGGTCCGCGCGAGCCTGGATCTGGGCGACGGCCTGCCGCCCATCAGCGGACGCGCCCACGCGCTCGAGCAGGCACTCGTGAACCTGCTGCTCAACGCGGCCGATGCGGCGCCGGCGGACGGCACCGTGGTGCTCGGCGCGCGTGCCTGGGCGTACGAGCCCGGCCACCGGCAGCCGCCGCGCCGCCGCGACGATCCCCCGCAGCTGCTGTTCGCACGGCCCCTCGAGCGGCGACCGACGCGCCCGGAGATCGGAGCGGGCCAGCCGGGGGTACTGCTGTTCGTCGCCGATTCCGGGGCCGGTGTTCCCCCCGAGCACGAGGATCGCATCTTCGACCCGTTCTTCACGACCAAGGAGCCCGGGCGCGGCACGGGATTGGGGCTCGCGATCGTCGCGCGCACGGTGGAGGACATGGGCGGGGTCGTATGGGTCGATCCCGCCCGCGAGGGCGGCGCCGCGTTCAAGCTGTTCTTCCCTGGAGCGAACCCGTGACCCGATCGACATGAGTCGCGTTCTGATCATCGACGACGAGCCGGGCCTGCGGCAGTCCCTGGGCCTGTTGCTCGGAGACGCGGGCTACAGCGTGGCCGCGGAAGCGGACGGGCGCAGCGGGCTGGAGCGAGCGCTCGCCGAGCCGTTCGACCTTGTGCTGTGCGACGTGCGCATGCCTCAGCTCTCCGGCATCGAATTCCTGCGGGCCTACGGTGATCGCGGCGGGACGGCGCTGGTCATCATGATGAGCGCGTATGGCGGTGAGGACGCGGCCCTGGCCGCCATGAAAGTGGGGGCGTACGACTACATCCCCAAGCCGTTCCGCCCCGACGAGGTGGTGCTGGCGCTGCGCAAAGCCGAGGAGCGGGAGCGCCTGCGCCGCACCGTCGCGGGACTGCGGGCGCAACTGGACAGCGGTCCGGAAGCCCGCGCCCTGGTCGTGGCGAGCCCCGCCATGCAGGCCGCCATGGACGTGGTCGCCCGGGTGGCCGAGCACAAGACGACGGTGCTGCTCACGGGCGACAGCGGCACCGGCAAGGAGGTGATCGCCCGCGCCATTCACCGCGCCAGCCCGCGCGCCGGCGCGGCGTTCATCGGCATCAACTGCGCCGCGATTCCGGAGAGCCTGCTCGAATCGGAGCTGTTCGGCCACGTGCGCGGGGCGTTCACCGGGGCGACGAGCGACAAGGCCGGTCTGTTCGAGCAGGCCGACGGCGGCACGCTGTTGCTGGACGAGATCGGCGAGCTGCCGCTCGGCCTCCAGGCGAAGTTGCTGCGCGTGCTGCAGGAGGGTGAGATCCGCCGCGTCGGGGACACGCGCACCCGTCCCATCGACGTGCGGCTGCTGGCCGCGACGGCACGCGACCTCCCCGCCGACGTCCGCAGCGGGCGGTTTCGAGAGGACCTGTTCTACCGGCTGCACGTGGTCGCCATCCACCTGCCGCCGCTGCGCGCGCGGCGCGAAGACGTGGCGCCGCTCGCGAGCCTGTTCGCCGCCCGGCTGGGCTCCCGCCTGGGGTTCCCCATCACGCTCTCCGCGGACGCGATTGCTTGGCTCGAGGCCCAGCCTTGGCCCGGCAACGTGCGTGAGCTGGAAAACGCCATCGAGCGGGCCGCCGTCCTGTCCGGGAAGCGGCTGCTGGAGCCCGCCGACTTCGCTGCACGCCCCAATGCGCCTCGCGGCGGCGCGGAGTCACGCGGCGGCGTCACACTGCCCGACGCGGTCGCGGCGGCCGAGCGGTCGGCGATCCGGGACGCGCTGGAGGCCACCGGAGGGAATCGACGGGCAGCCGCGAAGCGGCTTGATGTGAGCCTCCGGACCCTGTTCTACAAGATTCAACGCTACGGTCTCGACTAGTGCAGTCTTCTGCACTCCGCGCCGATATTTGCATGCGTGGCGTGGTGGATCGTCCCATGCAAGGCATTTATTCGCAGTGAGTTACGCTGAGGCACGAAGTATGTATTGATGGTCCGGCATGGAGGAGCGCACCATGGGCAAACGGGGCTTCACGCTCATCGAGATGCTGATCGTCTTCGTCATCGTCGGAATCGTCGTCGGGTTCGGACTGCCGCGGCTGCGGGACTCGGTGCTGAAATCCAACGTGCGCAGTGCCAAGTCCGGGATGGCGACCCTGGTGGCGAAGGCGCGGGCCGCCGCCGTCTCGCGGGGCTGCACCGCCACGATGACGTTCACGTCGGGGACGAACGGCACCGTCGCCATCTCGGTCTGCGCCGTTTCTGGCGGCGGCACCCAGATCCTGGGCGGCGTCGACTCGCTGGCGGCGCGTTACAAGGTCGCCATGACGTCGAGCGCCGGCACGCTGCAGTTCGATCCCCGTGGCCTCAGCGTGGGCTACTCGGGGATGACCGTGCGCTTCGCCTCCGGCACGGTCTCCGACTCCGTGATCATCAACCCGCTGGGCAAGGTGGTTCGGCAATGACCGCGCGTAACCAGGGCGGATTTACGATCATCGAGATCATGATCGCCGTCGTCATCCTGATGGTGGGGATGCTGGGCCTCGTCATGACCGCCGCGCTGCTGTCGCGGATGATGGGCCGCTCGAGCCGGGCCCAGGCGGCCGCGACGTTCGCGGCTCAGCGGATGGAAAAGATGCGGCCGGCGGCGTGCATCGCGGGCCAGCGGGTGGCCGGCGAGGACACGCTGCGCCGCGGCGGGCAGTGGGTCGCGATCAACAAGTGGAGCTACATCGACCTCGGCGGCAGCGCGTATCGTCTCCGGGTGATCACCCGCTGGCAGACGGTGCAGAATCGCACGCGGACCGACACGCTGGAGATGGGGGTCCCATGCCTCACCTGACGCGGCGCGGCTTCACTTTGGTGGAGCTGCTCATCGCGCTGACGCTCCTGGCGATCGTCACGGCGGCCTTCTATCGCTCGCTCGTGACCAATCAGCGCGTCTACCAGAAGCAGACGCAGGTCATCGATCTGCAGCAGAACATGCGCGCGGCGGCGGCGATCCTCCCGCAGGAGCTCCGCGAGGTCGACGCCTCCGACAGCGACATCACCGCCATGTCGGCGACATCGATCACCTTCCGGGCACACCGCTGGATGGGGTTCATCTGCTCGCCGCCGCCCACCGGGCCGCTGGCGGCATTTGCCGGCACGACGATGATCCTGCGCCGCGATCCGTTCTACGGGCGCGCCATCAATACCACCACCCCCGACGTCATGTTCGTGCGGTACGAGGGAGACGACGGCACCCGCAAAGACGATGGCTGGGCGAAAGCCCAGCCGACTCTGGCCGTGTCGAGCCTCGCGTGCCCGGACGGCAAGCCAGGACAGCTGGTCACCATGAATCTCAATCTCGGCGCTCTGCCGAATATCCCTGGTGCCATCGTCGCCGGCTCGCCGGTGCTCGGGTACGAGACGGTGACGTATGGATTGTACCAGCCGACCGCCGGAGGAGACTGGTTCATCGGTCTGACGACGGCCAATGGCACGCAGCCGCTGATCGGTCCGCTGCAGCCCAACGGTTTCTCGCTTGCCTATTACGACTCGACCGGCGCCGTCACGGCGGCGCGGGACCGCGTCGCGCGAGTGGATATCGTCGTGCGCGGCCTGACGAACCAGCAGGTCCGGACCAACACCGGCACCTCGATGCTGGCGCGCGTGGTGGACAGCGTGCGCACCAGCGTGGCGGTGCGCAACAACCGGCGCTTCTAGTGCCGACAACTCTCGAAGGAGATGCGAGGATGAGACGGGTCTTGCGGGACGAGCGCGGCATGGCGCTGGCGGTGGCGATCTTCGCCCTGGTGGTCGCCGGCGCACTGATCGCGGGGGCGTTCTTCGCCGGCACCCAGGAGCAGCGGGTCGGGCAGAATTCGCTGCGCGTGCAACAGTCGTTCGGCGTGGGGGAGGCGGCGATCAACGAGGTGATGCGCAACTGGAACCCCGTCGTGTACAACGCGCTCAAGGTGTATCCGGCGGATTCGTTCGTGTTCACCCCAACCGCCACCGGAGGCGGGACCGGCTCCTACACCGGGGTGGTCCGCAAGCTGAACGCCAATCTGTTCCTGGTGGACATGACGGGCCGGGATCGCGCCAGCGCGGCCGGCGCGGCGTTCGGCAGCGGTGCCCGCCAGCGCCTGGGGTGGCTGCTGCGCGTGCGCCTGCTCGAGCTGGGGATCGGCGGCGCGCTCACCACCAAGGGGAGCGTGAAGCTCGCGGGCAACGCGTACGTGGACGGCCACGACTGGATCCCCGACGGCTGGACGAGCGCCAACTGTGACACCGTAGGCGATACGACCAAGGCCGGGATCCGGGCGCCCGACAGCGCAGTGGTCCAGACCGGCGGTGGCCCCCACCTCTCTGGCTACCCGCCGTTCCTCAAGGACAGCTCCGTGCACCAGTCCACGTTCACGCAGTTCGGGGACGTGACCTACGATGACGTGGCCGCGCTCGCGACCATCCAGCTGCCCGGCGGGACCTACAAGACTTTCCCGACGCTCAGTGGCACGACCTGCGACAAGACCAATCCCACCAACTGGGGCGACGGCATGAATCCCGGTGCGGCG
>DATGDE010000018.1:0-4153 GCA_035311125.1 Gemmatimonadales bacterium | reverse complement strand
GACCAGCAACGGGACGCCGCATGCCGCTCGCTCCGCAATCGTTTCTCTACGCCTTCGACCCGGGCACGGGCGTGGCGACCATCACGCTGAACCGCCCCGAACGGCTGAACGCGCTCACGTTTCAGGTCTACGAGGAGCTGCGGGACGCGTTCCGCACGCTGGACCAGGAGCCGGGCGTGCGCGCCATCGTAATCACGGGATCGGGCCGGGCGTTCTGTTCGGGCGGCGACGTCGAGGACATCATCGGCCGGTTGTTCGAGCGGGACGCCCAGGGGCTGCTCGCCTTCACGCGTCTCACCTGCGACCTGATCCGGGCGATCCGGCGCTGCCACCACCCCGTGATCGCCGCGCTGAACGGCACGACCGCGGGGGCGGGCGCGGTGATCGCGGCGGCGTGCGATCTCCGGATCGCGGCCGAAGGGGCGAAGATCGCGTTCCTGTTCGTGCGCGTCGGCCTCTCCGGCGCGGACATGGGCGCCGCCTGGCTGTTGCCGCGCCTCGTGGGAATGGGCCGCGCCACTGAGCTGCTCATGACCGGGGACTTCATCGATGCAAAGCGCGCGCACGAGATCGGCCTGTACCACCGCGTGGTGCCGGCGGAGGCCGTGCTCGCCGAGGCCCGCGCCTTGGCCGAGCGGCTTGGCCGCGGACCGTCGGCGGCGCTGGCGGTCACCAAGGACGCGCTCAATCGGGAGGCCACCATGGATCTCGACGCCGCGCTGGAGCTCGAGGCGCAGCTCCAGGCGGAGCTGATGGAGCATCCGAACTTCCGCGAGTCCTACGACGCGTTCGTCGCCAAGCGCGAGCCGAAGTTCACGTGATCCCCCGGCTCATCCCCGACACGGGCCCGGTGCGGGCGTTCCTCGATCCGCACCACCTGGAGCTCGGCACGCGCGTCGCCGCGTTCGCGACACAGGAGATCGCCCCGCGGCCGGAGCCCGCCGACGACGCCGCGGCGCGCCGCGAGGCCCGCGATCTCCTCGCCCTCCTCGGTCGCGCCGGCTGGTACGCGCCCATCGCCGAGCAGCACCTGCGCTCCTGCTGCCTCGTCCGCGAGGCGCTGGCAGCTGCTTCCCCGCTGGCCGACGCAGTGTTCGCCCTGCAGGCCCTGGGTACCCTCCCCATCATCCTCGCCGGCTCCGACGAGCAGAAGCGCCGCTGGGTCGGCGCCGTACTCGCCGGCGAAGCCATGGCCGCGTTCGCCATGACGGAGCCGGAGGCGGGCTCCGACGTCGCGGCCATCGCCACCACGGCGCACCGTGACGGCGATACCTACGTGCTCGACGGCAGCAAGACCCTGATCTCCAACGCCGGTATCGCCGATTTCTACGTGGTGTTCGCATCCACTGATGCGGCAGCCGGCAACAAGGGCCTCTCCGCTTTCCTCGTGCCCGCCGACGCGAGCGGACTCCGCTTCGTCCGGCCGCTGGTGCTCGCATCTCCCCACCCCCTGGGAGAGATCGAGCTCGCCGGCTGCCGCATCCCGATGGCGAGCCGTCTCGGCGCCGAAGGGGACGGGTTCAAGCTCGGGCTCACCACGCTCGACCGGCTCCGCCCCACCGTTGGCGCCGCCGCGTGCGGCATGGGCGCTCGCGCCCTCGCCGAAGCCCTGCGACACGCCGCCGAGCGCCACCAGTTCGGACGGCCCCTGGCCGCGCAGCAGCTGATTCAGGAGAAGCTCGCCCGCATGGCGACGGATTTGGTCGCCGCCCGACTGCTCGTCTATCGCGCGGCGTGGGAAAAAGACCGCGGCGCCGAGCGGATCACCGTTGAAGCCGCCATGGCGAAGGCCTTCGCGACGGAGGCGGCGCAGCGGGCCGTGGACGACGCGATCCAGATCCTGGGCGGCCGCGGCGTGCTGGCCGACCACCCGGTGGACCGGTTGTACCGCTCGGTGCGCAGCCTGCGCATCTACGAGGGGACGACCGAGATCCAGCACCTCGTGATCGCCGGCCAGCTCCTGAAATGAAGATCGTCTCCATCGGCGGCGGCCCGGCCGGACTCTATGCCGCCATCCTCCTGAAGAAGGCCGACCCGGCGCACGACGTGCTCGTCCTCGAACGCAACCGCCTGGACGACACGTTCGGCTTCGGCGTGGTGTTCTCGGAGGCGACCCAGGAGAACCTCCAACAGGCCGACCCCGAGACGTTCGACGAGATGGCCCGCCGCTCCGCCCGCTGGGATGACATCGAAATCCATTACCGCGGCGATGTGCTCCGCTCGAGTGGCCACGGCTTCTCGGGGCTGTCGCGACGGGGCATGCTCGAGGTTCTGGCCCGCCGGGCGGCGGCGCTGGGCGTGCGCATCGAGATCGGGACCGAGGTGACGGACCTGGCGCCCTACCTCGACGCCGATCTCGTCCTCGCCGCCGATGGCGCCAACAGCATTGTCCGCGACCGCTTTGCCGCGGCGTTCCGTCCCAGCGTCGACTGGCGCCCCAATCGCTTCGTCTGGCTGGGCACGACGCGTCCCTTCCCCGCTTTCACTTTCTACTTCAAGGCCGACCGCCACGGGCTGTGGCGCGTCCATGCGTACCAATACGAGCGCGGCGCTTCGACGTTCATCGTGGAGGCGCGCGAGGAGACTTGGCGCGCGGCTTGCCTCGACCGCGCCTCCGAGCACGAAACGACTGCCTTCTGCGAGGAGTTGTTCGCCGAGGAGCTGGCCGGGCACCGGCTGCTACGGAACCGGTCCATCTGGCGCTGTTTCGGCACGGTGCGCAATGAATGCTGGCACCACGACAACATCGTGCTGATCGGCGACTCGGCCCACACGGCGCACTTCTCGGTGGGCTCGGGAACGAAGCTCGCCATGGAGGACGCGATCGTCCTGGTGCGCGCGCTGGGCGCCAACTCCGACCTGCCGGCCGCGCTCTCCGCGTACGAAACCGAGCGCCGCCCGGTGGTCGAGAGCCTGCAGCGCGCCGCTCAGGTGAGCCTGCAGTTCTTCGAGAACACCGAGCGCTACATGGACCAGGAGCCGGTCCAGTTCGGGTTCAATCTGCTCACCCGCTCGCTGCGCATCACGCACGACAACCTCAAGGTCCGCGACGCGCAGTTCGTGAGCGGCGTGGATCGCTGGTTCGCAGGCCAGGCCGCACGGCAAGCCGGCGTCGCGGTGCCGCTCGACCCGCCGCCCCCGCCACTGTTCACGCCGTATCGCTTGGGGACGCTGTTGCTCGAGAACCGCTGCGTCGTCTCTCCCATGTGCCAGTATTGCGCCGAGGATGGCGCGCCCAACGACTGGCATCTCGTGCACCTGGGGACGCGCGCGCTGGGCGGGGCGGCGCTGGTCTTCACCGAAATGACCGACGTGACGCGGGAGGGTCGCATCTCACTCGGCTGCACCGGGATGTACGAGCCGGCCCACGTCGCCGCCTGGAGCCGGATTGTCGACTTCGTGCACCGCCACACCCGGGCGAAGATCGGGATCCAGCTGGGACACGCCGGGCGCAAAGCCGCGACCAAGCGGATGTGGGAGGGCGACAACGAGCCGCTCGAGCAGGGGGCGTGGCCCATCATGGCGGCGTCGCCCATTCCCTACTTCCCGCACAGCCAGGTGCCCCGGGAGATGAACCGGGCGGACATGGACGGAGTGCGCGACGCCTACGTTCGGGCGACGCACATGGCTGAGCAGGCCGGATTCGACGCGCTGGAATTGCACTACGCGCACGGGTATCTGCTCGCGGGATTCATCTCGCCGCTCACCAACCGGCGCCGCGACGAATACGGCGGTTCGCTCGAGAACCGGATGCGGTTCCCCCTCGAAATCTTCGATGCCGTCCGCGCCGCCTGGCCCGCCGCCAAGCCCATCTCCGTGCGCATCTCCGCCGTGGACTGGGCCCCGGGCGGCATGGAGTCGCAGGACGCGGTGGACGTGGCGCGGTCCCTTCGGGAGCACGGCTGCGACATTCTCGACGTCTCCGCCGGGCAGACCGTGCCCGATCAGCGGCCGGTCTACGGCCGCCTGTTCCAGACGCCGTTCGCCGACCGCATCCGGCACGAGGCGGGGATGCCGGTGATGACCGTAGGCAATATTTCGAGCTTCACCGACGTCAACACCATCCTCGCGGCCGGCCGCGCCGATCTGTGCGTGCTGGCCCGGGCGCACCTGTGGGATCCCTACTGGACCCGACACGCCGCCCACGCGATGG
>DATGDE010000017.1:0-4839 GCA_035311125.1 Gemmatimonadales bacterium | reverse complement strand
GAACCGGAGCCTGCCCCATGAGTCTGTCGAGCATCGTCGCCTGCTGCTGGGTCGCGCTCCTGCCGCCGGCGTGCCTGGCTCAGGACGTCACGCATCCACTCGGCGATTCTGCCGACACGCCCGCCACCGCCGCGGTGATGCAAGAGATGGCCGCACCGCTCGCCGCCGCGCTCCACCTGCGCCTGACTCCGCTGCGCGCACCGGCGCCGGGCGACTCGGCCCGCGCGGCGGCATTGCTCGCGGCCATCCAGGATCGTGTCGCCCGGTACCGCGACGTGCGCGTTGCCGTCGCCGACGGCTACCGCCCGTTCCTGCCCGGGGTGAAGCAGCCGGTCTATCACTACACCAGTCGGCGCAACGCCCTGGCGGAGCGGTTCCGGTTCGACCCCGCCGCACCGACCTCGCTGCTGTATCGGCAGGATTCCACCGGCCGGCTGGTCCTCATCGGGGTCATGTACAGCGCAGCGCCGCGGGCTACGCTCGAAGAACTGGACCGGCGCGTGCCGCTCGCGATCGCCCGGTGGCATCAGCACGTGAACCTGTGTTTGCCGGCCCGCGGCGCACGGGTGCGCTGGCGCGACTCCTCGAGCGGACGCCCCATCTTCGGTCCGCAGAGCCTCATCGCCACGCCTGAGGCGTGCGCCGCGGTGGGGGGACGGTTCGTGCCCCGGATGTTCGGCTGGATGGTGCACATCAACGCCTTCGCCGACGACCCGGCAGCGGTCTGGACCGGCCACGAGATGCACGACCACACCCGCTAGCCCCGCGCCCCAGAGCCGGGGTAGGTTGACGGTGAGGGGGTCAGGGGCATGCCGGCACTCGCCGTTCTACTGCTGTTCATCACCCAATCGGACTCCGCCGCGCTGCTGTCGCACGCCCGGCGCGCTCAGGTGGATTTCGAGCGCACCCGGATGTTCCTCCTCCCGGCGGGCTTCGCGCATTCGGGAGAGCGATGCGACGCCCGCATCGGACGGTTCTGTTACTGGAGTGATGGCGCCGACTCGCACACCCCCGTCGAACCGGCGCAGATCGGGGTGGCACGGACGCGCCTGCTCGCGGTGCTGGACAGCGCGGCCCGCGCGCTGCCCGGCGATGCGTGGGTCGCAGGACAGCGGGTCCGTTACCTGATAGAAGCGGGTCGGACGCTCGATGCGGCGATCGCCGCGCAGGACTGCCGGGCGGACTCGTGGTGGTGCGCGGCGCTGGAGGGTCTGGCATGGCACGCCGACGGGGATGCGGAATCCGCCGAGCAGCTGTTTCGCTCGGCGCTGGAGCTCATGCCCGAGCACGAGCGTTGCCGCTGGACCGATATCTCAGACCTGCTCGAGGAGCCGCTGCGCCGCCGCTACCGCACCCTCTCGTGTGACGCGCGATCCGGTTTCGAGAACCGCGTATGGTGGCTGGCGCAACCGCTGTGGTCGCGGGCCGGGAACGATCGCCGCACCGAGCACTACGCGCGGCTCATCCTCGCCCGTCTGCTGGAGTACGCCCGCTCGCCCTACGGCCTGTGGGGAGATGACGAACGCGAAATGACCGTGCGCTATGGATGGCCGCTGGTCTGGGAGCGCGACGACGGCGGCGCAGGCAGCACACGCGAGCCGGTCGCGATCGGTCACGAGCCGGAGCCGAGCTATCACTTCGTCCCGGATGCCGGCACCTTCGACGCGTTGTCCCCGGGTGACGAACCATCCTCGCAGGGGATCGAGCTCAAGACCGCGCTCGAGCGGTACGCTCCGGCCTACGCCGCGCGGTTCGGCGTTCTGGAGCCGGAGTTCGCGACGTTCCGCCGCGGCGAGTCCACTCTCGTGGTGGCGAGCTACGACGTCACCGAGGACACGCTCTACCGGCACGCGATGCGTGAGGCGGCGCTGGTACTGGCGCGGGACGAGTGGTCGTCGCCCGTCGTCGTACGCCGTCCGGACGCGGCGCCATCGGGAGTGCTCGTGGCCGAGGCGCCGTGGCAACCCGCGTGGCTGTCGCTCGAGCTGCAGGCCCCCGAGGCCGGGGCGGCCGCCCGGGTGCGGGAGCGGCCTCCCGCCCTCGCCCCGCCCGCCGGCGCCGTCACGCTGTCGGGCATTCTGCCGTTCGAACCGTCGGATTCACTGCCCGCCGACCTGGCTGCGGCGCTGGCCAGGGCGCACATCGGCGGCGTCGGACGTGGGGAGCGCATCGGACTCTATTGGGAAGCGTACGGACTGGCAGCGGGCGAGGACATATCCACGGCGGTGACCGTGACGCCGCAACGACACGGGTGGCTGCGGCGCGTGGCTGCGAGCCTGCGGCTGGCCCAACGCCGCGGGAGCGTCCGGGTGGAATGGCGTGAGGCGACGCGTCTGGAGCAGGGGAGGGCGGCGCGCGCGCTGGTGCTCGATCTGGCGGGTCTGACCGCCGGCCGGTATCGCATCGACATCGCGGTTTCGCCGGCGGGCCGCGCCACGGCGACGACGTCCCGCCGCCTGGATGTCGTGGAGCGGTGAACGCGGGTTGCCAAGGTCGCGCCGGGCTGGTGATATTCTCCGCCCGGCCCGGGAATCCTCCCACATGCTGGGCCGGTTGCGGCGGTATCGTCTAGGGGACTAGGACGGAGCCCTCTCAAGGCTCAAACACGGGTTCGAATCCCGTTACCGCTATCCTCCCGCCCCCATCGTCTAACGGTCAGGACACCACTCTTTCAAGGTGGGAACAGGGGTTCGATTCCCCTTGGGGGCATGGACGCCTAGTCTTCGCTCATGCGGCTGCTGATCGTCGAGGACGACGCCGAGCTCGCGGGACTGCTGCGGGACGGGTTCGCGAAGTCGCAGATCGAGGCGACGCTGGCGGCCACGTTCGCCGAGGGTTCCGAACGGGCGCGTCATGGCGCGTTCGACGTGGTGTTGCTCGACGTGCTGCTGCCCGGTGGCTCGGGCTTCGAGCTGTGCCGGCGCCTGCGCGATGAAGGGATCGCCACTCCCGTTCTGATGCTCACGGCGATGGACGCTGTGGACGACCGCGTCCGCGGCCTCGAAGCGGGCGCCGACGACTACCTGCCCAAACCGTTCGCGTTCCCGGAGCTGCTGGCGCGGGTGAAGGCGCTGGCGCGCCGGCGGCCGGCGCTCACGCCGGCCCAGTACCGGGTGGCCGACCTCGAGGTGGACCTGGCGGCGCGGAGCGTGCGCCGCGGCGGACGGCCGATCGCGCTCACCGCCAAGGAATTCACCTTGCTGGAGCTGTTCGTCCGCCACCCCGGGCGCGTGCTCGACCGTGCGACGATCACGGCGCACGTATGGGATGACAACCACGACCCGTTCGCCAACCTGCTCGAGGTGCTGGTGCGCCGGCTGCGCGCCAAGATCGACGACGGCTTCGAGCCCCGGCTGATCACCACCATGCGCGGCGCCGGCTACCGCTTCGGCCCGTGAACCCCGCGCTGGCCCGCCTGCGGTTGCGCCTCACGCTGTGGTATGGGGGCGTGTTCACGCTGATTCTCGCGTTGCTCGGCGGCGGCATCTTCCTCGCCGTGCGGCATCAGCTGGCGCGGCAGCTCGACGCATCGTTGCGAACGGCGACGGCCGCGCTGCAGCGGGCGGCGCGGATCCGCGAAGTCGAGCGGGCCCGCGCGACGGGCCCGGTGGTGGACGCCGTCACCGAGCTGCACATCCCGGACCGGGAGCTGTATCTGCTGGACGGGGACGGCGTCCCGGTCGCCCCACCGGTCGCGCCCGACTGGATTCGCGCGGCGGCGCGGCGTGTGACGTCCGGGAACGCAGCGACCCTCGACGTGAACGTGCCCGGTGGGAGGGAGGTGCGGCTGCACGCCGAGCGCTTCAGCGGCGGCTCCGGCACGAGCTATCTGGCAGTCGCCCTGGCTGACCGTGTGGAGCTGGAGGATCGCTACGCCTCGCTGATCGAGGTGTTCGTCGCCGCGGCGCTCGTGGCACTCCTCCTGGTGGCGGGGGGCGGCTACGTGCTGGTGCGCCAGTCCACGGCTCCCGTCGAGCGCTCGATGGAGCAGATGCGCCGCTTCATGGCCGATGCGGCGCACGAGCTGCGCACACCGGTGACGTTGCTGCGCACACGCGCCGATGTGGCGCTGGGCCAGGAGCGAGCCGCGGAGCGGGACGCGGAGACGTTGCGGGCCGTGGGCCGGGAGGCCGAGCGGATCGGCGCCATCGTGGGTGACCTGCTGACGCTCGCCCGTGCCGACGCCGGGGAGCGGCCGGCCGCGAGGGAGACCCTCTACCTGGACGATCAAGCGGCCGACGCCGTCGAATCGATCCGCGCGCTGGCGCAGCGGGCGGGCGTCGCCCTGGAGGTAGGCGCGTTCGAGGAAGCCCCCGTCACCGGTGATCCGGTCCTGGTGCGGCGGTTGCTCCTGATCCTGCTCGAGAACGCGGTCAAGTTCACGCCGCCGGGCGGTCACGTGCGACTCGACGTGGCGGTGCGGGATGGACAACGCGCGGTGGTGATTTCCGACACGGGACCGGGCATCGCTCCCGCCGATCTGCCACACGTATTCGAGCGCTTCTACCGGGGGGAATCCGCGCGGCAGGGCACCGAGGGCGCCGGACTGGGCCTGGCGATCGCCCGTTGGATTGCCGATCTGCACGACGCCCGGATCGACATCCAGTCGTCCCCCGGCGACGGAACGCGCGTCGCAGTGTCGTTCCCGTCGCTGTAAGGCGGGTGTCAGCTATCGCGCAGTAGTTTGTCGCGCACGATGCGCGTGTCCCTTCCTTACCTGTGTGTTCTGGTCCTGGCGGCCACCGACCTCGTCGCCCAGCAACCGGTGACCCGGGCGCAGGCGATCGAAGCAGCGCTCACCCGGGGTGCCCGCGCCGCGTTCGCTCGCGCCGACACGGC
>DATGDE010000016.1:0-3982 GCA_035311125.1 Gemmatimonadales bacterium | reverse complement strand
CGGCGGGTGTGATCACCTGGCGATGCAGGATGGCCTGCTTCAGGTTCGGCGCATAGTGCGACAGTGTCTCCACGACGGCATCCCCGAACGCTTCGCGCCGCTCATCGGTCCACCCGCCGGTCACGTTGTACGGCGCGTATTCCACGAAAATCGACATCACGTGTTTTCCGGGCGGCGCCATGTGCGGATCGATCATGGACGGGAGAATGACGTCCATGTAGGGGTGGCGGGAGAACTCGCCGTACTTGGCGTCGTCGTAGGCGCGCTCCAGGTAATCGACGCTCGGGCTGATGGAGACCGCGCCGCGCAGGTGCGGTCCCACGCCGGGCAGGCAAGTGAAGTTGGGGAGCTCGTCGAGCGCGAGGTTCACCTTGCCGGAGGACCCGCGGAACTTGTAGCGGTGGATGTCCGCGAGGAAGTCGTCGGGCAGCGCCGCCTCGCCGACGAGCTCGAGGAAAGTGCGGCGCGGATCGAGGCTCGAGACGACGGTCCTGGCGCGCAGCTCGTCACCGTTATCGAGCACGACACCCAGCGCCCGCCCGCCGCGCAGCAGCACCTGCGTCACAGACGCGTCGGTGCGGATCTCCGCCCCGAAGCGCCGGGCTGCGCCGGCGATGGCTTCGCTGATGGCGCCGGTGCCGCCCTTGGCGAACCCCCAGGCCCGGAACGACCCGTCGATCTCTCCCATGTAGTGATGCAGCAGCACGTAGGCCGTGCCCGGCGACCGGGGTCCCAGGAACGTGCCGATGATGCCGCTGGCCGACTTGGTCGCCTTGAGGACGTCGGACTCGTACCACTCGTCCAGGTAATCGGCCGAGCTCATCGTCATCAGCTTGTAGAGCGCGTGGAATTTCTCCGGGCCCAGGCTCCGGAAATGGCGGCCCAGCCGCAGCATGCCGAGCAGGTCCCGCGGCGAGAGCGAGGTTGGATCCGGCGGGATCATGCCGAGGATCGGCTTGACGGCCTGGGCCATGTAGTGCATCAGGCGCCCGAACTCGACCATCGCCTCCGCGTCCCGGGGAGAATGGCGGTAGATCTCGCGGCGGGTCTTGTCCGCGTCGCCCCAGGTGGCGAGATAATCGCCGTTGTCCATCGGCGTGATCGTGCTTTCGAGCGGCAGGATCTCGAGCCCGTGGCGGGGCAGGTCGAGCTCGCGAATGATCTCCGGCCGCAACAGGCTGACGACGTAGGAGAAGACGGAGAACTTGAATCCCGGGTAGATCTCCTCGCTCACCGCGGCGCCACCCACGCGATAGCGCCGCTCGAGGACGAGCACCTGCTTGCCGGCGCGCGCCAGATAGGCCGCCGTGACGAGCCCGTTGTGGCCGCCGCCGATGATGATCGCGTCCCACGTCTGGGCCATCTCAGGCTCGCTTGCGCTCGGGATTGAAGAAAGGAAGCGCGCGCACGGTCGCCGCCGCGCGTTTGCGACGGTGCTCCACGGTGACTTCCATATCCACGGCCGTCCCCGGCTCGCTGTAGGGCGCCTCGAGATGGGCCAGGGCGATGTAGCGCTTGAGCAGCGGCGACCAGCAGCCGCTGGTCGCGTAGCCCACCTGCAGGCCGCCGACGTAGAGCGGAACGCTGGCGCGCCACGCCGTGGTGGGGAGCTTCGGGGGAAGTCCGACCTCCGCGTAGAGACGCTCGAGCGACGGCCAATCCACTTCGATGCCCATGAACCGCCACGCGGGTCCGCGGGCCTGCTCCGTCCGGAGCGCGTGCTGGCCGTTGAACCGCTCCTTGTCGAGGGTCACCGTCCAGCCGAGGGACAGCTCGTACGGGGTGGACGTCTGCGAGTCGATCAGGGCATGCTGGGCCGAGACGTAGTCCACTTCGATGAGCAGGAGTCCCGCCTCGTTCCGGGCCAGATCCAGGGCGAGCATGCCGGCCGGCGTGATCCCGTACGGCGTGCCGACTTCAACGAGCGCGTCCCACACGGCGCAGGCGTGCTCCGCGTCGAGCCACACTTCGTAGCCCAGGTCGCCGGTGTACCCGGTGCGGGAGATCGTCACGGGGACGCCGCGGATCTTCCCGGCGGTGAGCCGGAAGTACCTGAGCTCGGTGAGCGGCTGGCCGCTGGCCAGCTCGAGGATGGCGCGTGCGTTGGGTCCCTGGAGCGACAGCGCGGCGGTGCGCTCGGAGACGTCCTCGATGGCGACGTCGAGGCCGGTCGCATTGAGATGCAGCCAGCGGAAGGTCGGGTCCGCGGCCGTCATGCGGAACGTCGACTCCTCGAGGCGGGAGATGGTGCCGTCGTCGATCACCTTGCCGCGGGCATCGCACCAGGGGGTGTAGAGGACCTGTCCGACCTTGCACTTGGTGACGTCGCGGGTGACGATGCGGTCGAGCAGCCGGGCCGCATCCTGGCCGTGGATCAGGTACTTGTACAGCGGGGACACGTCGAACAAGGCGGCGGCGCTGCGCACCGAATGGTATTCGCGCTCGTGGTTCAGCTCATAGGAGCTCGCGACCACGTAGCCGGCCCAGCGCCGCCATGCCTGCCCCTCCATCAGGGCGGCGGTGCGCGGATGAAACGGGGTTCCCCGGAGCATCTAGCGCGGCGACCGAAACCCGAGCGCCGCGGAAACACGGTTGGCGGCGGCTTGGACCGCTCGACCCAGTGTTTCGACGCGCGTCGTCGCGAACCGTTGCCGGGGGCCACCGAGGCTGATCGCCGCCACGGGACGCCCGTCGTGATCGCGCACCGCCGCGCCGACCGCGACGTAACCGCGCTCCAGCTCCTCGGAGGCCACGGCGAATCCCTTGCGGCGCACGCGGTCGAACTCTCGCTCGAGCGCGGGCCCGGAGACGATGGTGCGATCCGTAAGCCGGGTGAGGCGGGTGCGCAGGTAGTCGCGGCGGCGCACGCCGGGGAGCAGGGCGAGCAGGGCTTTGCCGGTGGACGTGGCGTGGATCGGCCAGCGGGTGCCGACCTCCGGCACCGCCCCGAGGAGGGCGCCGCCGGCGACTTCGTCCAGAATGAGCATGTCGCCGCCGACGGGGACCTCGAGGGTGGCGGTCTCGCCGTTCGCGGCCGCGAGGGCCTGCAGCTCCGGGGCGGCGACCGAGCGGAGATCGCTGGCGCGCGCGGCGCGTGCGCCGAGGGCGATGGCCTCGGGTCCCAGGCGGTAGTGCTCGCCCGCGTCGCGCACGACCATGCCTTCGCGCTCCAGGGTCGCGAGCAACCGGTGGGCCGTCGCCTTGTGGAGGTGGGCGGCGCGCGCGAGGTCGGTGAGCCGCCATTCCGGCCGGGCGTCCGAGAACACCTTCAGGAGGCCGACCGCCCGGGCCACGGCCTGGGTGCCCGGCACCACGCGGGCGGCGATCACAATGTGAGACTGGGTTTCATGATGCGAGACAAATGAACCTCGCCCCGCGAGGCTGTCAAGGCGGCGAGTGCGGGCGGCTCAAGAGTCGGCCGGGAGCGCCGCCACCTCCTCGGGCTTGGCGAAGTGCCGCTCGATCTCCCGCGTGATGTGCATGGAGCAGAACTTCGGCCCGCACATCGCGCAGAACTCCGCCGACTTGAAGTACTCGGCCGGAAGCGCTTCGTCGTGCAGCTCGCGCGCGCGGTCGGGATCGAGGCTGAGCCGGAACTGCTCGTTCCAGTCGAACCCGAAACGCGCCCGCGACAATGCGTCGTCGCGGTCGCGCGCGCCGCGCCGGCCGCGGGCGATGTCCGCCGCGTGCGCCGCGATCTTGTAGGCGATCACGCCCTCCCGCACCTCCTCGGCGTTGGGAAGCCCGAGATGCTCCTTGCGCGTCACGTAGCACAGCATGTCGGCGCCGTACCAGCCGATCATCGCCGCGCCTATTGCCGACGTGATATGGTCGTAGCCGGGGGCGATGTCCGTCACCAGGGGGCCGAGCGTATAGAATGGAGCCTCCTGGCAGATCTGCTTCTCCTTGCGGACGTTCACCTCGATGAGATGCATCGGGATATGCCCGGGGCCCTCGATCATCACCTGGACGTCCGCGACCC
>DATGDE010000015.1:0-6272 GCA_035311125.1 Gemmatimonadales bacterium | reverse complement strand
ATGACCTGGTTCTACTGGGCCGGGCTGGTACGGGTCGGCCTGGTGCTGCTGGGGTGGATCTGGAGCCTCCTGAAGCTCGCCGGGTCGCTCGTCGCGCGCTTCATCAAATTCGCGTTCACCAGTCCCCTGGCGTTGCTCGATTGGGCGACGCGGCAGTACTTCCAGCCGGGCGTTCCCTGGATCGCGTTCCTGTTCATTCTCCTGTGGTCCGCGCTGGAAGCGACGGTGTTCACCTTCACCCTGCGTCCCACGCTGACGGAGGTGCTCGCCGACCTGACCGGGTCCGAGCTGTCCGGCTGGGCCGTGACGCTCATCCTGTGGCCGTTCCTCTTCATCCTCATCTCCGGCAGCTTCGCCGCCATCCAGGCGCTCGTCGAGGCGATCCGGACGAAGCGGACGCCGCAGATCGTCTCGATGGCCCTCGTCGAGGCGTTCGTGATGTTTTTCGAAGTGATGTTCCTGTATCGCGAGCTGATCGACGCCATCACGCCCTGGATCGCCCAGCAGACGGGGTTCCAGCTCGGATTCTTCTCCACGCTCGCCATGGCGTCGTTCGGGTGGATCGGCGTCCGCTCCATGACCTGGTTCCTGTTCGGCCGCTTCGGGACGCCGGCGCTGCTCGGCATTCTGGCGCGCCAGAACATCGCCGGAACGCAGCGTGCGAACGCGACGGTCGATTTCCAATCGACCGAGTACTGGCGGGGCCCGGTGGCCGCGCTCAAGGCCGAGGCCGAATGGTTCAAGAAGGAAGCCCGCGAGACCTTCGAGCTGCTCTCCCTGCCCGTGCTGCAGCTGCTGGCCGCCGGCGTGAACTTCGCGGTCGTGGTGATTCTCAGCCGCCCGTCGTTCAGCCTGCCGTTCCGCAGCCTCGAGCAGGTGCTGGCGACCACACCGCAGTTCTCGAGCGGCGCGCGACAACCCCTGACCGGAGCGACCTCATGACCGGACGCCTCGCGCAACGCTGCGCGGCCGCGGCCGCGGCGCTCCTCCTCGGCTGCGCCGGCGCCGACCAGACGGACGCGAAGCCCGCGGCCTCGACGCTCGTGCTGGGCATCGACGTGAGCGGGTCGTTCCGCGACGCACGGCTGTACGACGACGCGGTCGATTTCGCCGCGCACTACATCTACGCCCACCTCAACGGCCTCGGCGGGCTGCACACGCCGACCGCCCTCTTCGTGGCGTCCGTCGGCGGCGCCCGGCCGGGAGAGCCCAAGCCGTTCCACCCGATCAACGACTTCCAGGGCCGCTCGGTAGACCAGATCGCAGCGGACCTGCGGGCCTGGTTCCCCTCCGCCGATGCCTACACCGACTTCAACGCCTTCTTCGGCCGCGTGTCGGGCCTCATCAAGGAGCGCGGCCTGATCCTGGCTCCGCTCAACGTGGTCGTATTGAGCGACGGCATCCCCGACGTGCCGCCGGGCACGCGCCTGGCCGCGAACGAGAATCCGTATTCCCGGATCGACCTGAGCCCGCTCGAGTATCTGTCGCGCAGCGTCACCGTGCGGCTGCTGTACGCGAGCCCCTCGGTGGGCGAGGACTGGAAGCGGCTGGTCCGCCGCAAGCGGGTCCGGCTCTGGACCGAAGAGGCGCAGGTGATGCGCGGCTGGCACATGCAGGTCCGGCCCGATGTATCGCTCGAGCACCAGGCGGCGCTGTGGAAATGGGTGCAGGATAACGTGGACTTCCGCGTGCGGAATTCGAACCTCTTCTGACGGCAGTGGTGGTGACAGAGAACGCGAACGGCGCCCTGATCCTCCGGGCGCCGTTCGTCGCTCGCACCATCCGCTCGGCTACTGCACGAGCACCGCCGGAATGTTCTGCTCCGCCACCAGGCGGTTGAACGCGGGCACGTCCGTGGCGACGATCGCGTGCAGCCGGTCCAGTTGGGCCTGGAGCTGGGCGTCGAGCGCGGCAAACACCGCCCGGCTCTGCTCCGTGGGGGCGGCGTCGGCCGAGCCGACGACGCCCGTCAGGGCCGCGAGCTTGTTGTTGAGGCGGATCGGGAAATTGAGCGGGTCCTCCCCGCTGCGGTTCTGCACCTGGTAGATCTCGCGCTCCACCGCCTGGAGGTGCGCCTTGAGGGAATCGGCCTGCGCGCGGATCGGGGCGGCAGTCGCTTGCCCCTTCACTCGCGTAGTCACGCCCTCCAGCTGCTGCACCACGTCGCGAATCTGCTTCACCGCGTCGTTCGCCGCCGAGACCCGGTCCCGGATCCTGACGAGGAAGTCGAACTGACCCTGCAGATCGGCGGCCGGCACGTTGACGCGCGGGTCCTCGCGCACCGCGAAGGTGCGGCTGGTGCTCCAGCTGCCGGCGGCGAGCCGCACGCTATACGTCCCCGGAACGGCCACCGGGCCGCGCGTGTCGCCCGCCCACAGAACCATGCCCTTGAAGCGGTGCGCCCCGGGATAGCGCAGATCCCAGACGAAGCGGTTCAGCCCGGCGCTGACCTTCAGGGAGTCTCCCTCCGGCGGCGGTTTCGTGGAGAAGCGCCGCACCAGGGAGTCGCGCGCATCGCGGATCTCGAGCGTCACGGGCGTCGCGCTGTCGGGCGCCTGGCGGAAATAGAAATCGATGCGCGCCCCCGCCGCCGGATTCCGCCCCACCGCGGCGCCGCGCGGCAGCCCGAACCCGCCTCCCCCCGGCCCCCGCAGCGCCGTGCCCGGCGTGAACAGCCAGCGGTCGGCTGCCGCGACCTCCGGGGTGATCTGCCGCAGCGACGCGAGGTCGTCGAGAATCCAGAACGCCCGGCCGTGCGTCGCGGCGATGAGGTCTCCGTCCTTGATCGTGAGGTCGTGCACGGGCACGATGGGGAGGTTCTGCCGCAACGACTGCCAGCTCGCGCCGTCGTCGAAGGAGACATACGCCCCGAACTCGGTGCCGGCGAACAGCAGCCCCGCTCGCTCGGGATCCGCGCGCACGACGCGCACGAAATGGCCCGACGGAATGCCGTTCGTGATGCGGCGCCAGGTCTTGCCGTAGTCGTGTGTCACGTAGGCGTACGGCGTGAAATCGTCCAGCTTGTAGCGCGTGGCCGCGACGTAGGCCGTGGCGGCATCGAGCGGCGACGCGTCCACCATGCTGACCTGGGTCCCGGCGGTGATCTCCTTCGGAGTCACGTCCTGCCACGTCTTGCCGCCGTCCCGCGTCAGCTGCACCAGCCCGTCGTCGGTGCCGACCCAGATGAGATTCGAGTCCCTGGGAGCGGGCGCAATGGTGAACACCGTCCCGTAGTACTCGATGCTCGTGTTGTCCTTGGTGATGGGGCCGCCCGAGGCCTGCTGGCGCGACTTGTCGTTACGGGTCAGATCGGGGCTGATCGCCGCCCAGTGCTGCCCTTCGTCGGTGGACTTGAGCACGAACTGGGACCCGGTGTACAGCACCCCCGGATTGGTCGGCGCCAGGACGATCGGGAAGGTCCACTGGAACCGGTGCTGCAGATCCGCTGCCCCCCACCCCATCGGGTTGTCGGGCCACGGGTTGACGTTGCGCTCCTGCCCGGTGCGCACGTCGAGACGGCTCAGGTAGCCGCCATAGCTTCCGGCGAACACCACATCCGGGTCGTCGGCACGGGCCGCGATCCAGCCGCTCTCACCGCCGCCGACGTCGTACCAGTCCTTCTCGCCGATCACCCCGCCGTCGGTCCGGCTGGCGATGCAGACCGTGCTGTTGTCCTGCTGGGCGCCGCACACTTTGTAGGGGCGGTGCGTCGTGGCGATCACGTGGTAGAACTGCGCGGTGGGCTGGTTTCCTTCCGTGCTCCAGCTGGCACCGCCGTCCAGGCTCACGGTGGCCCCGCCATCGTTGCCGTTGACCATCCGGTTCGCGTCGTGCGGATCGATCCACAGGGCGTGATGATCGCCGTGTGAGCCGCGGATCGGCTGGAACTCCTTGCCGCCGTCCACCGACTTGAGCAGCGAGGTGTTGAGGACGTAGACCGCGTCGGCGTTCGCCGGGTCGGCGTAGACGTTGCTGAAGTACCAGGCACGCTGCCGCAGATCGTGATCGTCGCTGGTCCGCGTCCAGGTGGCGCCGCCGTCTTCGGAGCGGTACAGACCGCCGTCCGTCGCCTCGACGAGGGCCCACAGGCGTTCCGGCCGCACCGGCGAGACGGCGATTCCGATGCGCCCGATCACCCCGGCCGGCAGGCCCTTGGCGCGGGTGATGTCGGTCCAGGAGTCGCCGCCGTCCGTGGACTTGAAGAGGCCACTCCAGCGGCCGCCGCTCGTGAAGCTCCACGGCGTGCGTTGCGCCTGCCACAGTGCGGCGTAGAGCACGCGGGGATTGGACGGATCGAGGACGAGGTCCACGGCGCCCGCGCTGTCCGATTTGAAGAGCACCTTCTGCCATGTCTTGCCGCCGTCGCTCGACCGGAACACGCCGCGGGTCGCGTTGGGCGCGAACGCATGACCCAGCACGGCGACGTACACCCGGTCGGGATCCCGCGGGTCCACCATGATGCGGGCCGTCTGACCGGCGTCGGCGAGTCCGATGCGCGACCAGGTCTTGCCGGCGTCGGTGGAGCGGTACAGGCCGTCGCCCGGGGAGACGTTGCCGCGCAGCGTGGACTCACCGGTGCCGACGTAGATGACGTTCGGGTCGGACGGGGCGACGGCGATGGCGCCGATCGAGCCCGACCCCAGCGCCGAGTCGGCGATCGGCTCCCAGGTGAGGCCCGCGTTGGCTGTCTTCCAGACGCCGCCGCCCGTCGCGCCCATGTAGAACACGAGCGGATGCACCGGGTCTCCGGCCACCGCGGCCACTCGCCCACCGCGGAACGGGCCGATTTCGCGCCAGCGCAGGCCCGAATACAGTGTCGTGTCGAGTCGAATGGGAGTCTGCGCGGCGGCGGGCGAAGACAGGACAACGGCGACCAGGAGCGACACCCTCATTGGACCTCCGAGCGGGAGCATGAAGAGGGCGCAATGATATCACGCAATGGAGGCTGCTGCTGACCGGAACTTGACTGTTTCTTGATGCCGGGCCGCTATCCTCCGCTCCGTGCTTCGAGACGATCGCACGTCGGATCGTCACAAGTCACGGTGGATTGCGGAGGCACGGAAGCTCGAACCGCGCGCCCGCGCACCCAGTCCATCCGGATCACCCGCGGGCGCCCCGACGGAGGATCTTCGGGGCGCGCCGCCTTCTTGCCGTCACCGGCTGCTCGTTTGCACCACCGGCAGTTCGATGAAGCTCCCGGCGGCCGGCCCGTGGTAGACCCGCTGCGTCGCCTTCCGGTAGTCGCCCGGCTTCGCCCAGAAGATGCTGGGTACGAAGGTCTGCGGGTTGCGGTCGTAGAGCGGGAACCAGCTCGACTGCACCTGCACCATGATGCGATGGCCCGGCAGGAAGACGTGATTCGCCGTCGGCAACGCGAAGCGATAGCGCAGCGCCTGGTTGGGCGTGAGGGCCTTGGGACTCTCGAAGCTCTCGCGATAGCGGCCGCGGAAGATGTCCATGGCGACCCCGAGTTGATAGCCGCCTAGACTCGGGTCCGGCGTCGTCTCGTCCGGATACACGTCGATCAGTTTGACGACCCAGTCGGCGTCGGTGCCGGTGGTCGACGCGACGAGATTCACGATCGGCTGCCCGCTGATCCTGACGGGCTCCGTGAGCACATCGGACTGGTAGGTCAGGACATCGGGGCGTCCCGAGGCTTCCCGCTGGTCGTCCACCAGCCACTGCGACCAGGTGAGCGGTGGCACGTAGCCCATCGGCTGGCTGGGGCGCGCCCGGTACGGCACCGGCTTCGCCGGGTCGGAGACGTATTCGTCGACGCCGGAGTCGCCGGGGGCGGGAGCCGTGAAACCAACCTTGAGGCCTCCCTCCAGGTAGAGCGGCGTGGGACGAATCGTGCACCCGACCGGACAGCCGGCGGGCCACGCGTTCAGGCGCTCCCACTGGTTGATCCCGGTCACGAACGCGTTGACCGGCGCGACGCTCTCAGGCGGTGCGCCGTCCTTGAGGTAGCGGTCGAGAAACGGCAGCAGGATATGCTGCTGGAAGTAGCGCGACGTGTTGCTGTCGAACCGGATCGGGCCGAGCGAGCTGCCGTCCTCGATCTCCTGGCCATGATGCCAGGGACCCATCACCAGGAAGACCTTGTCGTTATTCGTATCCTTGGGCTTGATCGCCTTGTACACGGCGATGGCGCCGTAGCTGTCTTCCTGGTCCCAGAGGCTGTGCACCAGCATCACGGGAATGGTGAGCGGCTGATCCGCGAGCACCTTGTCCATTGCCTGCTGGCTCCACCAGGAGTCGTAGCTCGGGTG
>DATGDE010000014.1:0-2595 GCA_035311125.1 Gemmatimonadales bacterium | reverse complement strand
GGCCTCCCGCGAGCGCCCCCGCGATCGCCGACCGCGCCGGATCGGCGAGCGCGGCCGGAAACGGCGAACCGAGGGGTTCCTCTTCCCGCTCCAGGAGGAAGCCGAAGTACTCCACTGTGCGCACAACGACGAGCCGTCCCCGTCCACCCCCCCGCCCCTCCAGGAACTCCACCATCGGCGCACCACGCGTCGCGTAGCGGCGTACCAGCCGTTCCGGTACCTGGGTGCCCTCGATCCCGGCGCGAGGATTCCCGAAACGATCGGCGAAGTAGCGCAGATCGCCCGCGATGGCCCCCCAGCTGCCACAGACTGAACCGCGCGACACCCGGGCCTCGCGGCCGTCGGCCGTTTGTTCGTCGATTACCAGATCGAAGGGCTGGATGCGGGCGACCAGGTCCTGGAATGCGGCCAGCTCCTGATCCCGGGCTACGGGAAACCGCTCAGGCAACGTTCGTTCCAGCTGGCGGTAGACCGAGGCAGTGCCGAGCGCGATGTCCTCAAGCGCCTTGATCAGCGCCCCGCGCCATTCGGCCCAGCGTTCGAGTGTCTCCCGGAACAGGTGTCGCGGCAGGCCGTATACCTCGCCAAGGTACCCGTGCTTGTTGACCGCTTCCGCGAAGATGTTGTACGCCGTGAGGTGATCGCTGCCGGGGACGATCAACCCCTTCAGGTTCCTGGTCTCGCGGGTCATGCGGTGCAGTGAATCGATGTTCGACGACACGGCCACGATCGGGACGAGATCCGCGCCGGCGTGCACCAGGAGCTCACCCCAGGGACGCTCGACCGGCATCGACTCGACCGCGCGCCCGTACCGCGTGAGACGCCCCTCCTCGATCAGGCCGCGCCCGGTGAGCAGGCGCACGGTATCGCGATACGCCTGGCGGTCCAGCGGCACCGGTAGGTCCAGCTCCGCAGCGTCCACGCCCAGCGCTGCGCAAGTGATCGCGACACGTTCGGCGTCGCCTGCGAGCTGGAACTCGGGCGGCGTGGGACGCAGGGCGGCGAACTCAAGATTGCGATCGCTCAGGATGTACACCTCGCCGTTGGCGACCCGCCCATGAACGCGTCCGGCCATCTGGAGGATCTCGTTCGACCCGAGATAGAGCCGGGTGAGCACGTTACGGCCACGGTTCACGACATTCGTATACCGGGCATCGTAGATCACCACCGTGTCGAGGCCGGGGATATTCAGGGCCGATTGCCCTGCAGCGGTCATCGCCAGCAGGAATGGCCGCTCCACCTCCCCGTCCAGGAACGGACGAATGACCCGGATCGGCTCGCCTCCGTGGTAGAAGGCGGCCGTCAACCTGGGCCATTGCGCCCCCAGCCGGCCGGCGAGCTCCTCGACCTCGGCGCGGGTGGGAACGAAGACCGCAACGCCGCGACGCTCCTTCAGGACACGCCGCACGAATCGCTCGTCCAGGAAGTCGAGCGGCTGCAGCGGCACGACCCGCACTCGGGCGGCGCGCGCCGGATCGAAGGCGGTGGTTTCCAGCACCTCGGCCGAGTCGAGGTAGCGTGCATAGAAGCCCGGATCCACCGTAGCCGACAGCCAGATGTAGCGGCATCGCGCCCGCTTGCCGAGCGCTAGGCACAACTCGAGCTCGGCCGACGTCTGATGGATCTCATCCACGACCAGCGTGTCGCGCGCCGTGATCAGTCCATCCTCGAACCAGCGACGCGCGATCCCGGTCGTCACGATGACCACATTCCACGTCGGGGTTTCAGGAGTCGCCTCCCGCTCGCGGTTTACCACGCCCACGCGAAGGGGGGCGCCGAGAATCCGCTCGGCGATCGGCCGGATAGCGAGGGTCTTGCCGGTGCCCGTACCGGCCATGATGCCGAAGCCGCGCCCCGACGCGGCGAGCCGGCGCACGTCCTCCCCGTGCTCGCGCTCCAGGAGCGTGTCGAGATGCAGGCCCGTGGCGAGCTCGATCGTCTCGCACGCCGCGCGGGTCGGAGCGATGACGATGACCCGCCCGGTGGGCGGTTCCGCCGCCAGAAACGCTTGGGGGTCAGGGGGGAGGAAGTGGTCGCGCGTGGGATGCACGAGTCAATTCAAAGAGGCTAAACGCGAAAAAGCAAACGGCCGGGAGCCGCTGGGGCCCCCGGCCGCTGCCAATCTGTTGTGTCCAGGCTCAGCGTTCGTCGTCGTGGCCGCGGTGGCGCCGTTCCTGGTCGAAGTCGCGATTCCGCTCGCGGCCGTGGGCCCGGTCCCAATCGCGCTGCCGTCCAAACTGCCGCTGCCAGTCCTGGTCGCGGTCGAAGTCACGACGGTAGAAGCGGTGATCGCGCTCGTAAATGATCACTCGCCGGGAGGGACCGTACCACCGCGGCAGCGGCTCATAGAAGTAGTACGGGTACCGGTTAGGGTAGTAGTAGTAGTACGGCCGGTACACCGGTCGAATGAACGACCCGCCGATGAACACATCGCCCGATATGTACGGGCGCGGCTCCCCGAACCCAAAAGACATTTGAACGCTCGTTTGAGCGGAGGCGGTACCGGCCGCGAAGAGCATGGCGACTCCAGCGAGCAGCAAGATCCGTTTCATGGCTTCCTCCTTGTGTGCCGCGCGTTTCCAGTGGAAGCGCCAT
>DATGDE010000013.1:0-2212 GCA_035311125.1 Gemmatimonadales bacterium | reverse complement strand
TGGTGCCGGCGAGCGTCCTGCACCCGATCGAGGTCTATCCCAAGGCGGAGAGCCGCGATCCGAACGCGATCTGGTCGGCCGCCGACTCCAAGATCACGCGCCGCGGCAACGTGGTCGACGTGAAGCTGTTCGCGATCCGGTCCTACTTCGCCCCGAGCGCCATCGAGGTGAACCAGGGCGACTCCGTGATCATCCACGTCACCAACGCGGAGCAGGAGCGCGACATGCTCCACGGATTCGGGATCGCGCTTTACAACATCAACGTGGTCATGGACCCCGGTGAAACGAAGACGGTCGCGTTCCGCGCCACCAAGGCCGGCGTCTATCCCTACTACTGCACCAACTTCTGCTCGGCGATGCACCAGGAGATGCAGGGGTACCTGCTGGTGAAGCCGCGCGGCGCGGGCACCACGGCCACTACCGGCGGGACCGCGAGCCATCCGGTGGGCGGACGCTGACCATGCTGAACAAGCTGTCCCACTGGCTCGATCGAATCCTCTCCACCCGGGCACGGCTCGCCGTGCTCGGGGCGGGAGTCCTGCTCCTCGTCGCGAGCGCCTTCCCCCTGTGGCGGATCACGATGTTCGCCAACCAGTTCCCCGAAGGACTGCGGCTCTCCATCTACAGCTACAAGCTGGTCGGCGGCGGTGGGGGCGCGGATCTCGAGGGCATCAACATCCTCAACCACTACATCGGGATGCGCGAAATCGCCGCGGCCGACTTCGTGGAGATGAAGTTCATCCCCTTCGTCCTCGGCGCCCTGTTCCTCCTCTCGCTGCGAACGATGGTGTTCGCACGACTGCGGGATCTCGTCGACCTCACCGTGTTGCTGCTGTATTTCTCGGCGTTCTCGTTCGGCCTGTTCTGGTACCGCATGTACGCGTACGGTCACCACCTCAACCCCGAAGCGGCGATCAAGGTGCCGCCGTTCACGCCGCCGCTGTTCGGGCATCAGCACCTGGCGAATTTCGACATCTACAGTTTCCCGGGGATCGGCACCTTCCTCATGGTGGGCGTCGCCCTGGGCCTGGTGGCCCTCATCGTGCTGGACAGCCGCGCCACGCGCCCCCGCTCGTGATCGTTCTCGCCCTCGCGCTCACGCGTCTTACGCTCGGGTCCCCCGACACGCTGCGGCTCGGACCGGGCGTGCACACCGGTCCGCTCGTGCTGACGCGCCCCACGGTGGTGCTCGGCGCGCCCGGCGCCGTGCTGCGGGGCGGCGGGCGTGGAACCGTGCTGACCGTACAGGCCCCGGGATCGGTGGTCCGCGGGCTGCGCATCGAGGGCTCGGGCCGCGATCCCGACCACTACGACGCCGGCGTGCGGGTCGCCGCGGACTCGGTGACGCTCGAGGATCTGTCGATCGGCGACGTGCTGTTCGGCGTCTACGTCGAGCGGGCGCGCGATGTCGTGCTCCGCAGGCTCGAGATCACGGGATCGCCGGCCGGCCGGGAGAGCGATCGCGGGGACGGGATCTCGTTCTACGACAGCCGCGCCATACTCGCCGAGGGCAATCGTATCACCTGGGTGCGCGACGGCATCTATTTCTCCTACAGCGACAGCATCGTGGTGCGCGACAACCGCGTGTCCCACGTCCGCTTCGGGTTGCACTACATGTTCAGCCACGCCAACCGGTTTTCGCGCAACGTGTTCAGCGACAACGCGGCGGGCGCGGTCATCATGAATTCCCGCAACGTCACGATCACCGGCAATGTCTTTGCCTGGAACGCCGGGAGCCGCTCGTACGGGCTCGTGCTCCAGACGGCGACCGAGCCCGACGTCCAGGGCAATACCTTCGTCGGCAACGGCATCGGCGCGTTCTTCGACAACGTGATTCGCGGTCGCTTTGCCGGCAACCTGGTGGCCTCCAACTGGCTCGGTCTCCAGTTGTTCGCCAACAGCGAAGCCACGGTGGTGACCGGCAACGCGGTCGTGGGCAATACCTTCGACGCCTCGGGCGGCGGTGCGGGCGGTGCGTACAGCCTGTGCGTCGGGGGACGCGGCAACTACTGGAGCGCCGCCGCCGACGGATATGATCTCGACGGCGACGGTGTGCTCGACGTGCCGCACGCCGTCGCGTCGCCGCTCGCCGAGCTCGCGCTGACCCATGACAACTTGCGCCCGCTGCTCGACAGCCCGGCCGCGCGGGCGCTCTCCTGGGCCGAGCAAACCTTCCCCGTGTTCGCGACCGCCGGCGCCGTCGATTCCTGTC
>DATGDE010000012.1:0-9631 GCA_035311125.1 Gemmatimonadales bacterium | reverse complement strand
GTGCATGCCGAGGTCGCGGACGCGGTCACATTCGCCGACGAGAGCCCGGACCCCGCCCCGGAGGAGCTGCTGCGGCACGTGGTCGCGGACTGACACTTCCATGCCCTCCATCACCTATCGGGATGCCCTCAACCAGGCCCTGCGCGAGGAGATGCAGCGCGATCCGTCCGTGTTTCTCATGGGCGAGGAAGTCGGGCTCTACCAGGGCGCCTACAAAGTGAGCCGGGGCCTGCTCGAGGAGTTCGGGCCGCAGCGCGTGGTGGACACGCCAATCGCCGAGCTGGGATTCGCCGGCGTCGGTGTAGGTGCCGCCATGGGCGGGCTGCGACCCGTCATCGAGTTCATGACGTGGAACTTCGCGGTGCTGGCGCTGGACCAGATCGTCAACTCCGCGGCGAAGATGCTCTACATGTCGGGCGGCCAGCTCCGCATGCCGATCGTGTTCCGCGGTCCCAACGGGGCCGCGTTGCAGCTCGCGTCCCAGCACTCGCAGGCCTGGGAATCCTGGCTGGCGCACATCCCGGGCCTGAAGGTCGTCGCCCCCGCGACTCCGGCGGACGCCAAAGGGCTGCTCAAGTCCGCGATCCGCGACAACAACCCCGTCGTGGTGCTGGAGGGCGAGATGCTCTACAACATCAAGGGCGAAGTGCCCGAGGGGGAGCTGCTGGTGCCGATCGGCCGGGCTGACGTGAAGCGCGCCGGGACCGACGTCACCGTGGTCTGCCACTCGAAGACCGTCGCCCCGGCGCTGAAGGCGGCCGAGCAGCTCGCCGGCCAGGGGATCTCCGCCGAGGTCGTGGATCTGCGATCGCTGCGGCCGCTCGATGAGGCCGCCGTGCTCGCATCGGTCGCGAAGACGCACCGGGCGGTGGTCGCCGAGGAGGGGTGGCCTCACAGCGGCATCGGGGCGCAGGTCGTGGATGTGATTCAGCGCGAGGCGTTCGACGAGCTGGATGCGCCCGTGCTGCGGGTCACGCAGGCCGACGCGCCGATGCCCTACAACAAGCAGCTCGAGCGTCTCGCCAAGCCGTCCGCCGAGAAGATCGTCGCGGCCGCCCGCCGGGTCCTCTACCTCGACTGACATGGCCACCAAGGTGGTGATGGAGGCGCTCTCGCCCACGATGGAGGAGGGCCGCCTGGTCAAATGGACCAAGGCGGTGGGTGAGGCAGTGAAGACCGGCGAAACGCTCGCCGAAGTGGAGACCGACAAGGCGGTGATGGAGCTCGTGGCCCGCGCCGACGGCCAGCTGCTGCAGCAGGCGGTGGCCGAGGGAGCGACGGTGCCCGTGGGAGACGTCGTGGCCTACATCGGCGCGCCCGGTGAAACCATCGCGGCATCAGCCGTCGCCTCACCGGCCGCGGCCGCGCCAGCAGTCAGCGCTCAGCCGTCGGCCATCAGCCCTCAGCCGTCAGCCATCAGCCGTCAGCCGTCCGCCGTGACGGTCCCGGCCGCGGTCGCCGATGCCACGCGAGTCAAAGCGTCTCCTCTCGCCAGGCGGATTGCCAGCGAGGCGGGGGTCGATTTGAAGCTGGTCCGTGGCTCGGGACCGGGCGGCCGAGTGGTGAAGCGCGACGTGGAGTCCGTTCCCCCGGCGGCGGTCGTAGTGCCCGAGCCGGTGCGACCGCTCCCCGCTCCCCGCACCCCCGTGCCCGCTACGATCGGGGCGCCCTTTGACGATGTCCCCCTGACGCAGATCCGGAAGACGATCGCGAAACGACTCGCGACGTCGCTCGGGCCCGTCCCCCACTTCTTCCTGACGAGTGAAGTGGACATGGAGCGGGCGGCCGAAGCGCGCGAGGCGCTCAACCAGCAGCTCGGCGACAAAGGCAAGATCAGCTTCAACGACATCATTCTCAAAGCCGTCGCCCTGGCGCTCACCCGGCATCGCGCCTGCAACGCCTGGTGGCAGGACGACCACATCCGCTACTGGAACGAGGTCCATCTCGGGATGGCCGTCGCGGTCGAAGACGGGCTGATCACCCCGGTGCTGCGCGACGCCGACCGGCGCCCACTGTCGGAGATCGGCGCGGTCGCCCGGGAGCTGGCGCTACGGGCACGCGAGCGCCGCCTCAGGCCCGAGGAGTATACCGGCTCGACGTTCTCGGTCTCGAACCTCGGCATGTTCGACATCGACGAATTCACCGCCGTGATCAACCCGCCCGAAGCGGGCATCGTGGCCGTGGGGGCCATCGTGCCGAAGCCGGTCGTCGTGGGAGGGGAGGTCTCCGTGCGCCGCCGCGTGCGCCTCACCATGAGCTGCGACCATCGCGTGATCGACGGCGCGACAGGAGCCGCGTTTCTGAAGACGCTGAAGCAAATGCTGGAAAACCCGTTGGCGATGCTCTTGTGAGGGGAGACTCGTGGCCAGTCAATTCGATCTGATCATTCTGGGCGGTGGTCCCGCCGGGTACGTCTGCGCCATCCGCGCCGCACAGCTGGGGCTCGCCACGGCGGTGGTGGAGCGGGAGAAGCTCGGCGGCGTGTGCGTCAATATCGGCTGCATCCCGACCAAGGCCCTGCTGCATTCGGCGTACATCGCCCGGCTACTCGGCGCAGCGGCGGAGTTCGGCGTGGAGGCCGGCAGCGTCAAGACCGACTACGGCGTCGCGATGAAGCGCAGCCGCAAGGTCGCCGACCAGAACTCCCGCGGCGTGGACTTCCTGATGAAGAAGCACAAGATCGCCGTCTTCAAGGGAACGGGGACCCTGCAGCCCGGCCGCCGGGTGAAGGTCGGCAGCGACGTGCTGGAGGCGAAGAAGGCCGTGGTGATCGCGACCGGGTCGCGGGTGAAGGGGATCCCGCAGATCGGACTGGAGATCAACAAGACGACCGTGATCTCTTCAGACGAGGCGCTGGTGCTCGAGAAGGCGCCCGCCTCTCTGGCCGTCATCGGTGCGGGAGCGGTGGGAATGGAGTTCGCCGACGTGTTCAACGCCTTCGGGGTGCCCGTGACGCTGATCGAGGCGCTCCCCCGGATTCTCCCGCTCGAGGATGCCGAGTCGTCGGCCGAGCTGGCGAAGGTGTACCGCAAACGCGGCATCACCGTGCTCGCCGGCGCCAACGTCACCAAGGCGACCGTCGCCAAGGACAAGGTGACGCTGGACGTGGAAGCGGGAGGCGCCAAGCAGCAGGTGGAAGCCGCGGCGGTGCTGATGGCCGCGGGCCGGGCCGTGAACACCGAGAACATCGGCCTCAAGGAATGCGGCATCCAGCTGACCGAGCGCGGTTTCATCAAGGTCGACAAGAACCTGCAGACCAGCGCCGCCGGCTACTACGCCATCGGCGACGTCGCCGGTCCGCCGATGCTGGCGCACAAGGGGAGCCGCGAGGGTGTGGTCGTGGCCGAGCTGATCGCCGGGCAGAAGCCGCACCCCATCAAGTACGACAACGTGCCGAGCGTGACGTACTGCCATCCCGAGGTGGCGAGCATCGGGCTCACCGAGGACCAGTGCAAGGAACAGAAGCTCGACTACGTGGCCGGCAGGTTCCCGTTTTCCGCCAGCGGACGGGCGCGCGGCACCGGCGAAACCGAAGGCTTCGTGAAGATTCTGCGCGACAAGAAGTACGGCGAGATCCTGGGCGCACACATCGTGGGCAGTCATGCCTCGGAGTTGATCCACGAGCTCGCGGTGGCGCGGGAGAACGAATACACCGTCGAGGAGGTCGAGCTGGCCATCCACGCGCACCCGACGATGTCCGAAGCCGTGGCCGAGGCCGCGCTCGATTCGCTCGGCCGGGTGCTGCACATCTGAGCGAGACCTCGAGAGACCCGCTCGCCGTCGGTCTCGGCGCCCTCGCGACCGGAGCCGGTCTGGGCGGAGCCATGGCGACGCTCGCGCAGTTCGTCGTCAGCCTGATGCGCAGCCATCTCGAGGCCGTCGCCTACCGGGAAGCCGCGCCCGACCCGCTGTTCTACGGCCTGATCGCCACCATCGCCCTCGGGGCGTTCTTCGGGTGGCGCCGCAGCCTCCCCACCGGAAACGTCTGGCAGCGCGGCGTGATCGCTGTGCTCTCGGCCGTGGGCGGCCTGCTCATCGGGTTCCTGGGCGCGATCGCCGATCGCGTCTTCGGCCAGGCCGGGTTGATCGCCTGGGGCCTCGCCGCGACCGCGTTCGGACTCGCCGGCAGTCGCTGGGCGGTCCGGGCCGCGCGGCCGGACGCGACGGCCGGATCCGCATGAGGACGCTCGAAGTCCTGCTCGCAGGCCGCGTCCCCTACCGCGCCGCCCTCGCCTGGCAACGCAGCCTGGCCGAGGAGCGCATCGCCGGCCGGCGCAATGACCTGCTGCTGCTGCTCGAGCACGAGCCCGTGGTGACGCTCGGTCGCATCGCGGAGAGCGCGAACCTCCTGCGGCCCGAGGGGATCGACGTCGTCGAAGTCGAGCGCGGCGGAGACGTCACCTACCACGGCCCTGGCCAGCTGGTCGGCTACCCGATCCTCGACCTCGCGGGCTACCGGCAGGATCTGCACTGGTACCTGCGGACTCTCGAGGATGCCCTGATCATCGCGCTGGCCCGCTTGGACATTGCGGCCGGCCGCGAGCCCGGACGCACCGGCGTGTGGACGAGCGGGCGGAAAATCGCGAGCATCGGCGTGCACGTGAAGCGCTGGGTCACCTGGCACGGCTTCGCCCTGAACGTCACGACGGACCTCGCCGCGTTCGACCGGATCGTCCCGTGCGGGATTCCGGGCGTGGTGATGACGTCCATCGAGAAAGAGGGGGGACGAGCGACGGAGGGCGAGTCGCTGTGGGAGCGGACCGTGCGGGCGGTGATCGCGGGTTTCGAGGAAGCGTTTCAGGTCAGCGCGCGCCGAGTACAGCAGGAGACCGTCTCGGCGTGACCGATCGACTGCCCCCGGGCCAGATCCTGACGAAGAAGTGGCCGGTGCTCCATTACGGCCTCGTGCCGGCCGTGGACACGCCGCGCTGGACCTTCGAGGTATCCGGACTGGTCGAGCGGCCTTTCACGATCACGTGGGACGAGCTGCTCGCGCTGCCGCGCGCCACGGTCCGCTGCGACATTCACTGCGTCACCACCTGGAGCCGGTTCGACAACACCTTCGAAGGCGTCGCGGTGCGGGTGTTGCTGGAGCGCGCCGGCGTGTCTCCCGCTGCCCGGTTCTGCCTGGCGCACGCGGAGCAGGATTTCACCACCAATCTCCCGCTGGTCGATCTCGACCGGCCCGACAACCTGATCGCGCTGAAGCACGACGGCGACTGGCTGACGCCGGAGCACGGCGGGCCGGCCCGGCTGCTCGTCCCGCATCTGTACTTCTGGAAGAGCGCGAAATGGGTGCGCGGCTTCGAGCTGCTGGAGCACGACATCCCCGGCTTCTGGGAGCAGAACGGCTACCACATGCGTGGCGACCCGTGGACCGAGGAGCGCTACGGGGGACGGGCGCTCACCCAGCACGAGATCAACCGGTTCCGCAACCGCAGCAAGCGCCCTTAGTCCGGACTCAGGCCTGGCGCTCCCCCATCAGCTGGTAGAAGCGGCCGAACACCCGGATCCCGTCCCACAGCTGCTTGAGGTCGAGCTTTTCGTCCGGCGCGTGCAACCGGTCGTCGGGCAGACCGATGCCGGTGAGCAGCACGGCGGCGCCCTCCCGGCTCAGGGCCGGCACCACGGGGATCGAGCCGCCGGCGCGCGCGGGGACGGTCCCCCGCCCCACGACCTCGTGGAACGCTCGATCGAGCAGCTTGAACGCGGGGTGGTCGATCTTCACCCGCGCAGGGTCCGCCCCGTGGATGAACCGCACCGTCGCGGTGACGAACTTCGGGGCGAGCTTCCTGACCGCCGCCGCGAGCTGCCGCTCGACGGTCCGCATCTTCTGGTTCGGCACGAGCCGCAGGCTCACCTTCGCTACCGCTTCGGCGGGAATCACGGTCTTGGCGCCGCTCCCCGTGAACCCGCCGGTGATGCCGTGAATCTCGAACGTCGGCAGCGCCCAGAGGCGCTCGAGCACCGAATGGCTCTTCAGGCCGGTCAGCGCCTTCGCCTGCACGCGACGATTGAGGAAGTCCCGCTCGCGAAACGGGAGCCGCTTCCAGGCCGCCCGCTCGCGTGCGGTCGGCGCCTGCACGGCGGCGTACAGCCCCGGGATGTTGATCCGTCCATTGGGGCTCTTGAGCCGCACCAGCAGCCGGCACAGCTCCTCGTGGGCGTTGGGCGCGGCGCCGCCGTACTCGCCGGAGTGCAGGTCGTGCTTGGCGGTGCGCACGGCGATTTCGGCATAGCACATGCCGCGCAGCGAGGTGTAGACGGCCGGCCACCCCGGCGCGACATACGACATGTCGGCGACCAACGCGACGTCGGCCCGGGTGCGCTCCGGCTCACGCCGCAGCAGGTCGAACAGGACTCTGCTGCCGAATTCCTCTTCGCCCTCGATCAGGAAGCGGAAGTTGATGGGCGCGGCGCCCAATGCCTCGATCGCCCGCAGCAGACAGAACACCTGTCCCTTGTCGTCGGCGGCGCCGCGCGCGTACAGCCGGCCGTCGCGCACCGACGGCTCGAACGGCGGCGAGGTCCATTCATTGATGGGATCGGGCGGTTGGACGTCGTAATGGCCGTAGATGAGCACGGTCGGCGCGCCGGGCACTTCGGGCCCGACCCCCCAGACGACCGGATGCGTATCGCTGCCCAGCAGCTGGATGTCTCTGCAGCCCAGACGGCGCAGGTCGGCCGCGACCCACTCGGCGGCGCGCCGGCAGTCCGCATCGTGGGCGGGCAGCGTGGAGATCGAGGGGATGCGGAGGAAGGTGGTGAGCTCATCGAGCCATCGTTCCTGTTCCATGCGCGACAAGATACAGCGGGGTGGGCGCGGCTAGCCAGCGCGCGGCGCGCGGGTAGATTAGCGCCCATGCGGACGACGGCGTCGTTCGACTTGTTCCCCGATGCGCCGAGCGAGCGCGCGATGGCCCGCGCCCGCTGGCTGGCACGCGAGGGGCGCGCGGACGACGCGGACGCTGCGTACCGCGACGTGCTCACCCTCCATCCCGATTTCAAGCCCTGCTGGGCCGAGTACTTCGAGCTGTTGCGTGGGCAGGGGCGCGCGGCGGATGCGCTGCATCTCGCCGAAGCCGCCCAGGCCCAGTTCGCCGACTCCGCGTTCCCCCTGGCATTGCTGGGCGCCGCGCTGCTCGAGCTGGGACGATACCGCGAAGCGCTCGCCGCCCTGGAGCGCGCGGTCGAGACCGATCCCGATCTCGGCATCGTGTGGCATGAGCTCGGGCTAGCGGCCTACCGGCTGGGTGACCGCACCCGGGCCCTGGCCGCGCTCGACCGGGCCTTCGCGCTCGAGCCGCACGGCGAGACGCTGAAGCTGCGCGGGCGCGTGCTGCGCGACGCCGGACGCTACCCCGCCGCGGAAGTCGCGTTCGAAGCCGCCGCCCAGGCGGCGGAGCATGACGAGCAGCGTCGCGCGGCAGAGCGGGAGATCCTGGCGACCCAGCGCTACGCGGCCTATGCCCCGCGCAAACCCGAGGATCTCCGCACGGCCGAACGCTGGTTCGCCGAAACCGGCGCGACGGTGCTGGCCCCGCGGGCGGGACCCGTGCCGCCGGGCGACGAGGCGCTGGTGCAGGCACTGGGAGAGCTGGCGGAGGACGCGGGTTGGCGATTCGGACAGGTGGTCGCCGTCGGCCCCACCCTGCCGATCTGGAACAGTCTCGCCGACCTCGTGGACGCGCCCCTCGTGGCCCGCGGCGCCTTCGATCTCGCGGCGATCCCGCTCGTGGTGGCCCTGCGGCCCCTGCCCCCCGATACCGGCTGGGGCGAGCTGGCCGCCGCGGTCGCCGGAGCGGGAAGCGGCCTGGTGTTCACGATCGAGCACCCGCTCGAGGCCGAGGTGGAAGCCGTCGTCACCGACGTCACCGGCGTCCTGACCGAGGCGGGAGTCCGCGCCAGCGCGATCCCCGTCGTCGCGCGCGCCCTGGCCGACGTGCAGCACCCCTCCTCCAGGCTCGCGACCCGCCGCCTGCGATTCGGCTGAGCCCCCTTCCGGCATGACCGTCGTGCAACCGCCACCCGTCATGTCGGGCAGAGCCATCGCCCAGAACCAGTTCGATCGTGCGGCTGACCTGATCGGGCTCGAGAGCTACATGCGCCGCATTCTCACCGCGCCGTTTCGCGAGGTGCAGGTGGAGATCCCGGTGCGGATGGACGACGGCCGGATCGAGGTCTTCACCGGCTACCGCATCCAGCACAACGGCGCCCGGGGACCCTGCAAGGGCGGCATCCGCTATCATCCCCACGCCGACCATGACGAGGTGCTCGGTCTCGCCACGATCATGACCTGGAAGACGGCGTTGATGGACATCCCCTTCGGGGGCGCCAAGGGCGGCGTCGCCGTCGATCCGCGAGCGCTGTCGCCGCTCGAGCTGGAACGGCTCACCCGGCGGTACACGCAACGGATCTCCATCGTCCTCGGTCCCTACCGCGACGTCCCGGCGCCGGACGTGAACACCAACGCGCAGGTCATGGCGTGGGTCCTGGATGAGTACTCGAGCCGGCGGGGCTACACGCCGGCCGCCGTGACCGGCAAGCCCGTCGCGCTCGGCGGCTCGCTCGGGCGCGACGAAGCCACCGGCCGGGGTGTGATGTACGTGATGATGGAATACGCCCGCGACTTCGGGATTCCCCTCAAGGACGGCCGGGTGGTGATCCAGGGATTCGGCAACGTGGGCGGGCACCTGGCCCGCCTGCTCGCGGCCGAAGCGGGAGCCCGCGTCATCGCCGTGAGCGACGTGGACGGCGGCATCGTCGACGAGCGCGGCCTCGACATTCCCGGCCTCCTCGCCCACGCGGCGGAGCGGCGCCCGGTGTCGGCGTGGCCGGCGGGCCGGGCGATCAGCAACGATGAGCTGTGGTCGATCCCGTGCGACTGGCTCGTGCCGGCTGCACTGGGCGGCGTCATCACCCGCGAGCAGAACGCGAAGACGATCGATTGCCGCGTGCTGGTCGAAGGCGCGAACGCGCCGACCACCCCGACCGCCGACCTGATCCTGGCCGAGCGCGGCATCCCCGTGATCCCGGACTTTCTCGCCAACGCCGGCGGGGTGACGGTCAGCTATTACGAGTGGGCGCAGAACCTCCAGCAGTACCGCTGGACGCACGAGAAAGTGAACGACGAGCTGCGCGCCACGATCACCAGCGCGTACGCGGGCGTCCGCGATCTGGCGCAGCGGCGCGGCGTGACGTTCCGCACCGCGGCCTACGCCATCGCGCTGCAACGGGTGGCGGAGGCGGAGCGGCTGCGGGGGAACTGACGGCGGGGGGTCCGCCGCTACTTCGCTCGTGCCTCGCTGCGCGCCTTCAGACCGGCGGCTTCGAGACCCAGGTAGCGCTCCGTCAGCGACCGCGTCAGCCAGCCGACCAGCAGCGCGACCGGCCCCGCGAAGACGACGCCCAGCCGCGCCCGGCTGCCGCTCCCCTGCGGTTCAATCCAGTGGTAGCCGGTGACGCGGGCGCCCGGACTGGCCGACACCCATTCAAAGCCCCGACCCTGCTCGAGCTTCGTGACCTGCCAGACCGCCACCGGCAATTTCGGCTGGCGCACCCTGGCGCGATGCCCGATCGCCAGCGGCCCCTGATCGAAACGCTCGACGCGCGCGACGCTCGCGGTCCACTC
>DATGDE010000011.1:0-6526 GCA_035311125.1 Gemmatimonadales bacterium | reverse complement strand
GGAATCACCGTCGCCGAGAGGTTGCGCAGAAAGAGGAAGATGACCAGGACGACGAGGCAGAGCGTGATGAGCAGCGTCACCCGTACGTCGTTCACCGAGTCGTGGATCGACTGCGAGCGGTCATACAGCGTCTGGATGCGGACCGACGCCGGGAGCTGCGGGCCCAGCGCATCCACCGTCTGTTTCACGGCGCTCGCGACCGCGACGGTGTTGGTTCCCGGCTGCCGCTGTACCGCCAACACGATGGCACGCGACCCGTCGAACCAGCTCGCCGTCCGGTTGTCCTGCACGTCGTCGAGCACCCGTGAAACGTCCTGCAGCCGAACCGGCGCTCCGTCCTTGTAGCTCACCACGAGCTGCCGGAACTCCGGCGCGCTTTGGATCTGGCCGTCGGCCAGGACCGTGTAGGCGCGGTGCGGACCCCACAACGTCCCGGTCGGCACGTTGGGATTGCCCGCGTCCACCGCGGCCGCCACCTCGTCGATGCCGATGCCCCGGGCCACCAGCGCCTGCGGATCGACCTGCACCCGCACCGCGTACTTCTGGGAGCCGAAGACCTGTACCTGCGCCACGCCGTCCACCGTCGAGATGCGCTGGGCGAGAAACGTTTCGGCATACTCGTCCAGCGCCGACAGCGACAGCGTCGGCGAGCTCACGGCCAGGAACAGGATCGGCGAATCGGCGGGATTCACCTTGCGGAACGACGGCGGCAGCATATCCCGCGGCAGCTGCCGCTGCACCTGCGAAATGGCGGCCTGGACGTCCTGGGCCGCGGCATCGATATCGCGCGACAGGTTGAACTGCAGCGTGATCGACGTGCCCCCCTGGGTGCTGGACGACGTCATGGCGTCGATACCGGCGATCGTCGAGAATTGCCGCTCGAGCGGCGTCGCGACCGCCGCGGCCATCGTCTCCGGATTGGCTCCCGGAAGGCCGGCCGAGACACTGATCGTGGGAAAGTCCACGTTCGGCAGATCGCTCACCGGCAGGAGCCGGTAGCCCATCACGCCGAACAGCAGGATCGCGAGCATCACGAGCGTCGTCGCGACGGGCCGGCGAATGAACAGCCCGGAGATGTTCACGGGCGCGACTCCGCCGGCGGGTCCCCCTCGGTCCTGGGCCCGGCCCGGATCTCGACCCGGGCGTCCGGGGTGAGCCGCAGCTGCCCGTCAGTCACCACGAGCATGCCCGCGTCGAGCCCCGCAGCGATCACCGCCAGGCTGTCCGCGGTACGCTGCACCGTCACCGGCCGCTGTTTGGCGGTACCGTCCGGGTTCACCACGTACACGAACGTGCCCTGCTGCGCGTTGAGGACCGCCTGCTCGGGGATCACCAGCGCGCCGGCCTGGACGTCGAGCACCAGCGTCACGCTGACGAACTCCCCGGGCCACAGCCGGCCCTCACGATTGGGGAAGCGCCCTTTGAGCAGCACGGTGCCGGTGCTGGAATCCACGTGGTTGTCCACGAACGACAGCTCGCCCGCGAAGCTCGTCGAATCCTGCGCCGGCCGCGCCTCCACGCGCAGCGACTTGCCGGCGTGCCGCTGCACGTCGGCAAGGTCGGTGGCCGGGACCGCGAACCGCACCAGAATCGGCCGCAGCTGGTTGATGGTGACGAGCGCGTTCGACTCGTTGGCGATCACCTGGTTGCCCTCGTGCAGCAGCAAACTCCCGGTGCGCCCGGTGATCGGCGCCCGGATCGTGGCGTAGGAGAGGTTGAGCCGGGCCACCGTCAGGGCAGCGGAATCGGCCCGCACCGTCGCCGTCAGCGCGTCGGCCGATGCCTGCCGCGCCTGATAGTCCTCCTCCGTGACGAACTTGTCCTTCACGAGCGCCTGATACCGCGCCGCCTCCCGCACCGCGTTCTCCGCCTGGGCGACGTCCCGGCTCAGGTTGGCCTCGGCTTGCTGCAGTGCCGCCGCGTACGGCCCGGGATCGATCTCGAACAGGGTCTGCCCTGCGGTGACTTCCTCACCCTCGGCGAAGCGAACGCCCTGCAGCATCCCGCCCACCCGGGAGGTCACCGCCACGGTGCGCATCGGCTCGACCGTCCCGGTCGCCACGATCTCGTAGGGAACGGCCCGCCGCTCGACCCGGGCCACGCTCACGGGGATCCGAGCCGGTCCCGCCCCCTGACGTGATGAGCAAGCGAGTACCAGGCCCGCCGAGAGCGTGCACAGCAGAGCGAAGCGAAATAGGGTCACGGGCGTGTGCGGATCCCTGAGACAGGTGAGTCGCGACGGCGACCGGTGATCGTGTGCAGACTGCCGCCCCTACTACGCACAACCCGGCTCCCGCGTGGAGGCGTACGCGGGGGCGGGAAAGGGCCAGTCGCTGGAAGATACCGGGTTTGGCCTAGGGCCGTGACAGTGTCTGGACCCGTGCCGCGTCCTGCTTGGTCAGGACATCCTGGGTGGTGAGCGCCGCATAGGCGGTCACCTGCTGGCCGGCGACCATCGCCGTGGGCGAGCCCGAGAGGCGGTCGCGCCGCAGCAGGAAGGTCCCCTCCTGGCCCACGGCGTACCTGGGCATGGTACGCCAGGCGACGTCCAGCGAGCCCGGGAATCGAATGACGACCCGCTGGCCGGCGGGTGCGGCGCCCTTGATCATCGTCTCGACGACGACGACGGCATCCTGCCAGGCGGGATCGTGCTCCGTGACCCGGCGGCGCCCCCCCGGCACGGCCGCGAGCGATGCCGGCTGGATGCTTTCGACCCGTCCGACCACCACCATGTCCGCGGCGCGAATGCGCGCCCGCAGCGCCGAGTCGCTCACCTGCCGCCGCGCCCGTGAGACGGAATCCTGCAGCAACGCCAGGGAGGCCGCGGACCGCCGCGGCGCCATCGTCTCATGACCGACCTCCTGGACCGCCACGTGGCGGCCGTACAGCCACGCCCGGGTGTAGAAGGTGGCCTGCGTCCCGACGGCGAGACCCCCGGCGGTCGCCGCCTCGACCGACACCGTATCGCCCGACCGCAGACGCACCGCCACCGGCTTCTCGAGCACGGCGTCCACCGTCACGGTGAGGGTGCGCTGAGATACCGGGACCCCTGCCATCGATGCCGCGCCGACGGCGGCCACCGTTCCGACGAAGATCACATCAGCCTGGCGCATCATGGCCATGCGGCCGCGCTGGGCCTCGAGCCGCAGCGGCACATGGAGCAGCAGTCCCGTCATGCCGATTCGCAGCAGCCCGCGATAACACGCCCTCATGGCAGCACCGGCACGCTGAAGTAGAACGGATCGATGGAGGCGGCGACCGTGGCCCCCGCGCCGTCCAACAGGTGGTGTGCGACGAAATCTGCGGCTCGTTGATACACCACGCCCTGCGGGAAGGAGGTGGAGTCCGGCGTGTTGTTGGCCGAGAAGACCCCACGCAACTCGTCGCCCACGGCCAGGAGACCCGTGTAGTCTCCCAGATACGGAAGGAAGTCGACGGTCGGCGTACTCGCCGGAACGGTCGCCAGGACGAGGTCGCTGGTCGTGACGAAGCCGTCCTTGGAGCGCTCGAGATGCGTCACCCACCGGCTGGTTGCGCCGCTGCCGCTCACCTGCTGATAGAGGAACCCCACCGTCCCATTGTCGGAAACCGCGAGGCTCGCGTTCGTGGCGTTGCCGACGGTCCGCAAGTCGCCGCTCCAGGTGACCCCGCGATCGCTCGAGCGCCGCAGGTGGATGGTGTAGATGTCGGCGGAGCCGAACCCGTCCGCCCAGGCGACGTAGACGACCGCACTGTGATTGGGATCGACCGCGAGCGTCAGCGTCGAGCCGATCCGCTCCTGGCCGAGGGTGGGGGCATTGGACCAGGGAATCGTCACGTTGTGCGCGACGATCCGCCCCGGGAGCCCGTCGCTCGGGTCCACCAGGTTCCGGAACGTGCCGCTGCCGCCGGCGCCGGAGTCGTCGCGGACCACGACCACATCGCTCGTCGCCACGTTGCCGTCGAAGCTCCGCCACCCGAAGTAGGCAGCGTACACGGTGCGATCCGCGGCGATGCTGGGGCGGATCGAGGGGCCATCCTGGTCCGCGGTGCCGCGCGTCTCGAGCCGGACCGAGGTGTAGCTGGCCCCGCCGTTCTGGGAGACGTCCACCGTGGCGGTTTGCCCGGATGGCGCATCGAAATCGTTCATGCCGATGTACACGCGGTCGGCGGCGCCCACGCTGGTCGCACGCACGAACGGCTGATCCACGTTCGCGCGTGATGCCTGCACGCTCATCGGCGTGAGGGAAAAGACGTCGCCCGTCTTGAGCTCGTCCAGCAGCAGCGTTGCCGACAGCGACAGGATGCCCGCGTAGAGATCGCCGCCGCCGCCGTCGAAGGCCTCGGTGATGTCGGCCGTCGTGACGTCGCTGGGTACCGTCGCCCGCAACGCCCATGTCCTGCCGCTGTCCTGCGTGACGTAGACGGGCGCGGTGGTACTGGATGGCCCGGCCGGATTCGGTGTGAATGCCGAGGCGGCCATGATCGCCAGGTTGCCGGGGAGCACCGCGAGGAAGGGTTCGGCATCCTGCGCGGTTTCGCCGCTCAAGGTCGCCGGGATCATGTCGACCACCCGCGCCCCTGGCTGCACCTCTCCCCCGCCACCGCCCCCGCTCCCGCCGCCACCTACTCCCTTACAACCTGCGGCGACGCCGACGGCGAGGAGAACCGCTCCAGTCCTCATGCTTCGTCCTCGGGGTGCGAGCCAGCGGGCAAGTTGCGCCGTGGTCCGGCGGCGCTCAAGGGGGCACATCACCGTGCGCGGGGTCATCGCTCCGCGCCAGCACCCGCATCGTCGCGCGCGGCGCCCGCACCGCACGCCAGAGCGGGAATTCACTCGTGCCGCTCGAGCCATAGACCAGGCCGGAATACGCTCCGAACTCGGACCCCAACCAGCGGTCGAAGATCCCCCATCGCGCGAAGCCATACCCTCCTGGTTCGAGTAGGGCGAAGACCAGCCGCCCGAGCGGCTGAGCGGTGGTCACGTAGAAAGTGCCGGCCGGCAGTGTGCGGCTTCCCCTGGCGTACTGCCCCGTCACCTGGAGCAGGTGGTGCCCCTGGAACTCCCGGGGAGTCCAGGTGAGCTGCGTGATCCCGAGCGTCTCGACCGTATCGGTCCAATCCTCGGCGAGGCGCGCCACCTGCACGCCGTGCAGCCGCAGCAGGTCCGCGACGCCGCCGGCGAACGGCGGCAGGAAGTAGCCTGCCGGGAGCGGCAGGGTGAGCGAATCGGTGAAGCGATCGTTGACGGGAAGCCGATAGGTGCGCAGCTCGCCGGTCGGCAGGAGGCGCGGGGCCCCGACGCCACGCGACGAGTCGGGGTTGGGACGCATCACCTCGAGCACCACCGGCTCCTCCCCGCGTCCCGCGAGCCGGTAGGCCGTGGCGAGGGCCGGCTTTGGCCGCTGACCCGCGCCTTCCAGCGTGGTCAGGCGATCGGCCTCCCGCTCCAGGCGGCGGATCTCCTCGGCATGCAGCGCGACGAACTCCAGCGTCTCCACGACGAAGTCGTGGGTGACCTGGATGCGGGTCCTGAAGTCGGCGTGGGAATACGCCTCGGAGAGAATGCCGATCCGCCCCCGCAGGCCGGCGTAGTTCGTCCCGTACCAGCCAAGTGGGGCGTAGGTGTCCCAGCTCTTGGGCGCGAGCGGATCGTCCACGTTGCCGTAATCGAAGATCGGCTCGTGATAGCGCTCCTGGAGCGTCTTCCGGATCGCAGGGAGCATCTGGTCCCGGGCGTACTGCGTGGGCCCGGGGGGCCCGACCGGATCGAGCGGTGGCGCATAGGTGAGCAGATACCCGTGGAGCGTGCCGTCGGTGGTGTGGAGGTCCATCATCACCGCCGGATCCCACGTGTCGAACACGCGCGCGAGCGAGGCCCGGGTCTCGGGCGCCTCGGCCTTGAAGTAGTCGCGGTTGAGATCGAGGTTCAGGCCGTCCGGCCGCCGACCCACCTGCTCGGGACCGTTCTGCTCCGAGCGGTTCACCGCCTGCGGGCCCAGCGCGTCATTGCCGTCGGGATTGTAGTCCGGCGCCACCAGGATCACGAGCCGGTCGAGCAGGTCATGGCGGGCCCCCCCCACGACCAGTTCGCGCAGCAGCGCCAGCACGGCTTCCTTCCCTTCCACCTCGCCACCGTGGATGTTCGCCTGGATGTACACGACGAGCTTGCCCGAGGCCGACGCCTCTGCGGGAGAGGTTACGGCAGGATCCGAAGCGATCACGAGGTAGAGCGGCTTGCCCAGCGCAGTGACGCCCATGTGGGAGACGGCGACGGGCGCCCCGGCGCGTTGCAGGCTGTCGAGGAACGCCCCGACCTGGGCGCTCGTGGACGTGGCGGTAAAGCCGGTGCGCTCGGGAGTCGTCCGCGGGAGCTGTTGGGCGGTCATGGGAGACGCGGCCAACGGCAGAACGCACAGGGTCTGGCGCAGAAGCTGCCGCATCATCATCCTCGTAGCCATGAGTCCGGCGAATCTACGCGGGAGCACTCCTGTCCGCTGAGGTAGTGCCGACCGATCCCGCGCCGCGCCCCTGGCCCATTTCGTCG
>DATGDE010000010.1:0-3952 GCA_035311125.1 Gemmatimonadales bacterium | reverse complement strand
GTCGCGTCGCCGCGCCAGGATCGCGGGATCGAGCAGGGCGCCGAGCCGCCCCTGGGCCGACTTCAGGCTGTTGGATACGCCGAACATCCAGTTCCGCATGTCGAGCGAGTCCCCCGTCGCCTTGTGCGTTTCGTAGAACGCGCGCAGCGCCTGCAGACGGGAATCCAGGAACCAGACCTGCGCGGGCACGCTCACGGCGCGCTCATATTCGAGCTGCGACATGGGCTTGAGCCGGGACGTGGCGCCGGGATTGCCGATCACGAACACGGGATCGCCCGGCTTCACGCCATCCGATCCCCAGCGGAACCAGCTCGTGGTCTCGTACGGCTTGCCGTCGGCGCCGTAGATCCGGAGCACCGAGAAGTCGAGCGCATAGCGCGGGTAGGTGAAGTTGTCGGGGTCGCCGCCGAAGAAGCCCATCTGCAGCTCGGGAGCGGCGACGAGCCGGACGTCGGTGAAGCGACGGAACACATACGCGGAGTAGCGGCCGCCGTTGTAGAGGGCGACGACCTGCACCCAGATCGAGTCACCCGGGTGCGCGTATTGCGTCCGGAGCATCCCCTGGACCACCAGCCCGGCTTCGCGCCGCCACGCGTTCCGCACCGAGTCGTTGGGCGCGCGGTCGAGCTGCGGCACGATCTGGTCGGTGACGTCCTGCACCGCCAGCAACTGGTCGGCGAAGAAGTCCGGCATGCGCCGCTCTTCGGCGAGCGAGTGCGCCACGAATCCCGAATCCAGCAGCAGCTCGCCCGGCTTCGTCACCGCGACGATGCCCTCGCGCGAGCAGTGGTGGTTGGTGACCACGAGCCCGTACGGCGAGACGAAGCTCGCCGAGCAGCCGGGGACCCGCAGGGCGCCCAGCCGGGCGCGGCTGAACCAGGCGGAATCGGCCGCGAAGCCGTAGGTCTCGGTGAAGTAGCGGTCGGGCGGGTACTCGAACGTCCACATCTTGCCGTTGTCGAAGCGGCCGGCGCGGATCGTGTCGGACGGCTGCTGGGCGGCCAACGCGAGAGGGAGCGTGAGGAGGAGAACGCCGAACGGTTTCATGGTTGCTCCGCGTGAGTCCGGGATCATCAGGCGTGCGCGAGCAAACGCTGCACCGGACGAGGACACGACGCAAGGGAGGCGGCTACCTTTCACCATGTGAGCGTCCGCCGACACGGCCCCCCATCACGCTTGTCTCCGGGGGAGAAGCCTCCCACCTGGGGGCAGCGCCTCGAGGCGCTGCGTCACGTGCCGCCGCTCTTGCGCCTCGTCTTCCAGACGCATCGCGGCTACACCGCGGCGATCCTCGCGTTGCGGATCGTGCGCTCGTTCATTCCGGTGGCGGTTCTGTGGATCGGCAAGCTGATCATCGACGGCGTCATCGCCGCGATCGCCGTAGCGCGTGCCGGCCAGCCCGTGGACTGGTGGGCGCTGGGAGGACTGGTCGCCCTCGAGCTGGGGATCGCCGTGGTCGGCGAAGCCCTCGCCCGCGCTTCGTCGCTGCTCGAGAGCCTCCTCGGCGACCTGTTCGCCAACCGCATCAGTGTACGGCTCATGCAGCACGCCGCCACCCTGGACCTCGCCCAGTTCGAAGACCCCGACACCTACGACCACCTGGAACGGGCCCGGCGCCAGACGGTGGGCCGCATCGGGCTGTTTGCCCTCCTGCTCTCCACTGCCCAGGACCTGGTCACGCTCGCGTCCCTCGCGGGCGTGCTGCTCGTGCAGCTGCCCTGGCTGCTGCTGTTGCTCGCGGTGGCCGTGGTCCCCTCGTTCCTGAGCGAGGCGCACTACGCGTCGCTCGGCTACTCGCTGCTGTTCCGCTGGACCCCGGAGCGTCGCCTGCTCGACTACCTGCGCTACATGGGCGCGTCCGACGAGTCGGCCAAGGAGGTAAAGCTGTTCGGGCTCTCGGACTTCCTGGTGACGCGGTACGCCAGGCTCTCCGACGAGTTCTACGAGGCGAACAAGAAGCTCGCCGTGCGTCGCAACGTGGTGTCGACGGTGCTCGTGACGCTCGGAACGCTGGGCTACTACGCGGCCTACGCAGTGATCATCTATCTCACCGTGCTGGGCCGCTACACCGTCGGCTCGCTCACCTTCCTCGCCGGCTCGTTCCGCTCGAGCCGCGACCTGATCCAGCGCATCCTGCTGTCGCTGTCGAACATCTACGAGCAAAGCCTTTACCTGGGCGACCTGTTCACGTTCTTCGACGTGCAGCCGCGCGTCATCTCGAAGCCGGGCGCCCGTGCGGTGCCAGCGCCGATCCGGCAGGGGTTCGAGTTCCAGGACGTCGGGTTCCGCTATCCCGGGTCCGACCGCTGGGCCGTGCGGCACCTCACGTTCACCCTGCGGCCGGGCGAGAGCATCGCGCTGGTGGGCGAGAACGGCGCCGGCAAGACGACGCTCGTGAAGCTCCTCGCCCGGCTCTACGATCCCGACGAGGGCCGGATCCTGCTGGACGGCGTGGATTTGCGCGACTACGACCTCACGAGCCTGCGGCGCAACATCGGCGTAATCTTTCAGGATTTCGTGCGCTACGATTTCATCCTGAAGGAGAACATCGGGGTGAGCGAGATCGAGCGCCTGCAGGAGGAAGCCCGGATCGAGGAAGCGGCGCGCCGCAGTCGCGCCGACGACATCGCTGCCCGCCTGGCGGGCGGCTACGGCCAGATGCTGGGCCGTCGCTTCGACAGCGGCGTCGAGCTGTCGGGGGGCGAGTGGCAGAAAGTCGCGCTGGCGCGCGCCTATCTCCGCGAGGCGCAGGTACTGATCCTGGACGAGCCCACTGCGGCGCTCGACGCGCGCGCCGAGTACGAGGTGTTCCTGCGCTTCGCCGAGCTGACCAGAGGGAAGATGGCAGTGCTCATCTCGCACCGCTTCTCGACCGTGCGCATGGCCGACCGGATCCTGGTGCTGCAGGGCGGCGAGCTGGTGGACCAGGGGACGCACGAGGAGCTGGTGACGCGCGGCGGGCTCTACGCCGAGCTGTTCAGCCTGCAGGCCGCCGGATACCGTTAGGCCGCGCCCGGCGACCGGCAGCCCGGGCTGGCTTCCTGGCTGAGGCGGAGCAATTGTTCGGGAGTCGGGAACTCATGTTCACCACCTGCATCTTCTGCCACCGCCCCCTCGGCGCGAACGAAGCCGTCGAGCATTTTCCCGTCGGTCGCCGACTGGCGTTCGACGCCGCTCGCGGCCGGCTGTGGGTCGTGTGCCACGCCTGCGAGCGGTGGAATCTCAGCCCGCTCGAAACGCGCTGGGAGGCGATCGAAGAGTGCGAGCGGCTCTTCGGCGTCACCCGGTTGCGCGTCTCGACGGACCAGATCGGATTGGCGCGCCTCCCCGAGGGACTCGAGCTGGTGCGGATCGGCGAGCCCCGGCGGCCGGAGTTCGCCGCGTGGCGCTATGGCGACCAATTCGGCCGGCGACGGCGCCGGGCGATTCTGATCGGCGGCGGCGTGGCCGTCGCGCTGGGGGCCGTGGTCGTCGGCGCCTCCGCGGCCGGCGTCGGGCTGGGAGGCTTCGGCGGGCTGTGGGGCAACATTCCCAACCTCATCAACGCGATGCGCAAGGTGCGGCTCCGCACCGAGGACGGACGGTTGCTCAAGGTGCGCGGGACGGAATTCAAACGGGCTCGGCTTCACGGGGAGGGCGGCGCTCCCGTCTTGTCGGTCAAGGTGCGGCATCGGATCGAGCAGTTCCGCGGCGCGGAAGCCCTGCGGCACGCCGGCCGCCTGCTTCCCGCCATCAACGCCTTTGGCGGCGGCAAGCGCACGGTGCAGGCGGCGGTGCAAACGCTCGAGCTGTGGCGCGGCTCGGAGGCCTATCTGGAGCGCTTCTTCGCCGAGCGGGCCCCATACGACCTCCGTGGCCGGGAGAAAGCCGTAGCAGCGCTCCCCGCACCGACTCGGCTGGCGCTCGAGATGGCGTTGCACGAAGAAGCCGAACGACGCGCGATCCAGGGAGA
>DATGDE010000009.1:0-5793 GCA_035311125.1 Gemmatimonadales bacterium | reverse complement strand
CCGCCCTGTCCACGGCGTTTCTCGCGGATGGCCTGCTGGTGCATGTTCCGGCGCGCACGGTGGTTGCGGAGCCGCTCCACCTCACCTTCCGGATCCCGGCCGGGATCGTGCGGCCGATGGCGCATCCCCGCCTGCTGGTGGTGGTCGAGCGGGAGGCGCAGCTCAAGCTGGTCGAGGCCTACGAGGCCGCCCCCGCCGGGCCGTCGCTCACCAACGCGGTCACGGAGGTCGTCCTGGACGACGGCGCCCAGCTCGAGATCTGCCGCGAGCAACGTGAGGGCGAGCGGAGCTTTCACGTCGCGACGTCGCAATCGCGCCAGGGACGGGACAGCCGGCTGGTCTTCACGACGGTGGCCCTGGGCGGGGCGCTGACGCGTCACGACATCAACGCGGTGCTGGACGGGACGGGGGCCTACCTGATCCTCAACGGCCTGTCCGTGCTGGGCGGCCACCAGCACGTCGATCACCATACGCAGATCGAGCACGCCCAGCCGCACGGGGAGAGCCACGAGTACTTCAACGGCGTGTTCGACGGCGAGTCGCGCGGCGTGTTCAACGGGCGCATCATCGTGCGCCCCGGCGCGCAGCGCACCGACTCGAAACAGACCAACAACAACCTGTTGCTCTCCGACGCGGCGCGGGCCGACAGCCAGCCGCAGCTGGAGATCTACGCCGACGACGTGAAGTGCACCCACGGCTCGACTGTGGGCCCGCTCGACGAGACGGCGCTCTTCTATCTGAAGAGCCGCGGCATCGGCGCCGCAGAGGCTCGGGGCCTCCTCACCTACGGGTTCGGGGCCGACATCCTCGACCGCGTGTCCATTCCGGGCGCGCGGGACCGGCTCGACCGGCAGATCCGGCATCGCCTGGGCGTCCCCGACCCGGAGACGGGTGCGGCGTGACGGGCGTGCTGCGGGCACCCGCCACTTTCGATCCGGCGCGCCTGCGCGCCGACTTCCCAATCCTCGCCACTACCGCCCACGGCAAGCCGCTCGTCTATCTCGACAACGCTGCTACCAGCCAGAAGCCCCGCGCGGTCATCGATCGCCTCGAGCGCTACTACACGACGGAGAACGCCAACGTCCATCGCGGCGTCTACGACCTGAGCGAGCGCGCGACCGCCGAGTATGAAAAAGCCCGGGAGAAGGCCAGAGGCTTCCTGAACGCCGCCTCGACCCGGGAGATCGTGTTCGTGCGCGGCACCACAGAGGGGATCAACCTCGTCGCCTCGAGCTGGGGTCGCCCCCGTCTGCAGCCGGGCGACGAGGTGCTCGTTTCGGCGATGGAGCACCACTCCAACATCGTCCCCTGGCAGCTCGTGTGCGAGGAGCGCGGGGCCGTGGTCCGGGTGATTCCGATGAACCGGCGCGGCGAGCTGCTGCTCGAGGAGTACCAAGGCCTGCTCACCGACCGGACGCGGATCGTCGCCGTCGCACACGTGTCCAACTCGCTGGGGACGATCAATCCGATCGCCGATATCGTGCGGCTCGCCCATGCGCGCGACATCCCCGTGCTGGTGGACGGCGCCCAGGCAGCGCCGCATCTCCCGATCGACGTCCGGGCGCTGGGGGCCGACTTCTACACGGTGTCGGGACACAAGATGTTCGGGCCCACGGGCATCGGCGTACTGTACGGCAAGGCGGAGCGGCTCGAGGCGATGCCGCCCTACCAGGGTGGCGGCGACATGATCAGGACCGTCACCTTCGCGAAGACCACCTACGCCGATCTCCCGGCGAAGTTCGAGGCCGGCACGCCCCACATCGCCGGCGCCATCGGGTTGGGCGCCGCGATCGACTACCTCGGCTCACTCGATCGCGAAGCCGTCGCTGCCCACGAGCGCGACCTGCTGGCATACGCCACGGCGCGCCTGCGCGAGATGCCCGGGCTGCAGCTCGTCGGCACGGCGGCGCAGAAGGCGAGCGTCGTCTCGTTCGTGATGGAGGGCATCCATCCGCACGATGTGGGCACGATCGTGGATCAGGAGGGGGTCGCGATCCGCACCGGCCACCACTGTACCCAGCCGGTGATGGACTACTTTGGCGTCCCGGCAACCGCCCGGGCCTCGTTCGCGCTCTACAACACCCGCGCGGACGTGGATGCACTCGTCGCGGCGCTCCGGAAGGTGCGGAAGGTGTTCTCCTGATGCCCGAGCTGAGCGATCTGTATCAGCAGATCATCGTCGAGCACAACCGGAGCCCGCGGAACTTCAAGAAGCTCCCCCACCCCACGAACGCCGCCGAGGGCTCCAATCCATTGTGCGGCGACCAGATCCGGCTCGAGGTCACCCTCGACGGCGATCGGATCGCGGACATCGGGTTCCAGGGGTCGGGGTGCGCCATTTCCCAGGCTTCCGCTTCGCTGCTCACCGGCGCCGTCCTGGGGAAGACCCGTGCCGACGCCGAGGCCCTGTTTCAGGCGGTCCACGCCATGTTGACGGCCGTTCCCGACGCCCCGGTTGACGCGGCGAAGCTCGGCAAGCTGGCCGCGTTGGCCGGCGTCCGCCGCTTTCCCGTTCGAGTGAAATGCGCCAGCCTTCCCTGGCACACGCTCCGCGCGGCGCTCGAAACGGCAGCGAAGTCGGTCACCACCGAGTAGCTTCCCCCCCCGCCAAGCTCCTCACAGACTGTGTCCGTCTTCCCACGGGGCGCATGACCACACCGCTGCTCGTACTCGACCACGTCACCAAGCGGTTCGCCGGACACACCGCCGTCGACGACCTGTCCTTGAGCGTTCCTGCTAGCGCCATCTACGGCCTCCTCGGGCCGAACGGCGCCGGCAAGACCACCGCCATTCGGATGGCGATGAACATTCTCATTCCCGACGAGGGGAGTGTGCGCGTGTTCGGCGGGCAGGGGACAGCGCGGGATTACTCGGACCGCATCGGGTTCTTGCCGGAGGAGCGCGGGCTGTACCCCAAGATGCGAGTGCTCGACGTCCTGGTGTTTTTGGCGGAAGCGAAGGGTCTGGACCGGCGCGCGGCCCGATCGCGGGCGCTGGAATGGCTCGAGCGACTCGGACTCGCGGATTGGCGCATGCGGAAGGTGTCCGACCTCTCGAAGGGGATGCAGCAGAAGGTGCAGTTCATCTCGACGTTGCTGCACGATCCCGATCTCGTCCTGCTGGACGAGCCGTTCTCCGGTCTCGACCCGGTGAACACCGAGGTGATGCGTGAGACCGTGCTCGACCTGCGGCGCCGCGGCAAGACCATCCTGTTCTCGACGCACATCATGGAGCACGCCGAGAAGCTGTGCGACTATGTCTGCATCATCGCCAAGGGAAGAAAGTTGGTGGACGACACAGTCGGCCGGGTCAAGGACACCCACGGGGGCCGGCACGTCACCGTGGCGTTCGACGGCAACCAGGGGAATGCCGGGCAGGTCTTCGCGGACAAGCGCCTGGTCGCCAAGGTGGAGGATTTCGGCCAGTACGCCGAGCTCGAGCTGGGTCCGGAAGCGGACGCGCAGGAGATCCTGAGATCGCTCGTGGGGTCGGGGGCGCGGCTGTCCCGTTTCGAGCTCACGGCGCCCTCACTCCACAAGATCTTCATCGACCTGGTCGGGCCGGACGCGGCGCGGGTGGAGGCGATCGAAGACAGGAGACCCCACCATGCATAAGGTGCTGGCCGTCGTGCGCCGGGAGTTCGTGGAGCGGGTACGCACCCGGTGGTTCTGGATCTCGGCATTGCTCGGGCCGGTCTTTTTCGCCGCCCTGATCTTCCTGCCGATCCTCTTTTCAGGCGGCGGCGGGACGAAACGGCTCGTCGTCGTAGACGGAACGCGGTCACCCTTCGGCGCGAGCGTCGCGGATTCGTTGGGCGCCAACGGGGCGTTCAAGCTCCTCGCCCGCGTGCCGCCCCGGCCCGGCTTGATCGATTCCCTCACCCGGGAAGTGAGCCGCCGGCGACTCGACGGGTTTCTGATCGTGACGGACGCCACCGTGGATTCCGGCGTGGCTGAGTACCGCAGCTCCAACGTCTCCTCGTTGCGGGATATCGGAGTGCTGAAAGGCGTGCTGGGCCGAACGGCGGTGAACACGCGCCTCGAGCGTGCCGGCGTCGACCCGAACGTCGTGCGTGAGGCGCAGCTCCAAGTCGATCTGCAAACCAAAAAGATCTCTGGTTCGACGACGACGGGGGAGAGCTCCGGCCAGTCGTTCACCCTCGCGTACGTCATGGCCATCCTGCTCTACATGGCCATCCTGCTGTACGGGGTGAACGTGATGAGCTCGGTGCTCGAGGAGAAGACGACGCATGTCGTCGAAGTGCTCGTCTCCTCGCTCCGGCCGTTCCAGCTGATGGTCGGCAAGATCGTGGGTGTGGGCGCGGTCTCGCTGTTCCAGTTCGCGATTTGGGCCGCGTCTGCGGTGGTGCTGTTCTCGCAGCGGGCCGCGCTGACGAGCGGCATGGCCGCCGCGGGGAGCGACCGCACCCTGTTCGAGGTCCCGCAGGTCTCGCTGGGGACCGCCGCGGTCTTCGGTGCGTACTTCATCGGCGGTTTCCTGCTCTACTCTGCCATGTTCGCCGCGGTGGGGGCCATGTCGTCGAGCGAGTCGGAGGCCCGTCAGGCCCAGCAGCCGGTGGTCTTCCTGTTACTGATCGCCTATCTGTCGATCTGGGCCTTGTCGGGAAACCCCGACTCGACGTACGCCCTGACGATCTCGTTTATTCCTTTCACGTCGGCCATCGCCATGCCGGTCCGGTGGGCGGCGAGCATCGTCCCCACCAGTCAGCTCCTCGTGTCGCTGGCGCTCCTCGCGCTCGGCATCATCGGTGTCAGCTGGGTGGCCGCCCGGATCTACCGGGTCGGGATCCTGATGACCGGAAAGCGGCCGCGCCTCCGTGATGTCGCGCGCTGGGTCCGATCGGCCTAGCGGCGACCCCTCCGCTGGATGTATCCGTCCCGGCCCCGGATGACTCTTTAGTGGGCTCTACCACGACCTGAAGAGTTCCCTGGCGACAGTCGCGCCCCAGCAACTAGGGCGCAACTGCTTTCGGCGTAGCTGGTTACGCCGACGCCGTCAGGCGGGTTCGCGACAGCAGGCCTACGCAACACTGTAGCACGTGCACAGCAGATCGTCGCTGTCGCACAACACAGTGTGGTGTAGGCGCGGTGGCGCATGTAGGCGAATTCCCCCCCGATCTGACCGTTTGCTCCGTTTCCACTCGTTCCCGTTAGGCAATCACTCGTCACTGCTTCCAGTTACGCGTCGGTGTGACGCCGGACACACAGTTCTGTGGCTCGTCCGGTACACCTGTTGCGTTGGGCCACGGCGCGGTTGGCACGTGCCATCCGTCCGCTCGTGCGAGGTCATGAGCGTAACCACGCAAGGGCCCGTTAGGCCCGGGAGGATTTTGCGATGCGGCAGATGCTGAAGCGGTTGTGGAGCGACGAGTCCGGGCAGGGCATGGTCGAATATGCCCTGATCGTCGCGCTGGTGGCGATCGGCCTGATCGCCGTGTTCCTGTTCCTGCGCAACTCGACCGGCGATGTCCTGAATACCGCCGCCGATTCGCTGCAGAACGCACCCGCGGCCTCGTACGCCACCCACTAGTGGAGCCGTCGTGCGACCGAGGTCAGGGACCGGGTTCGAGGTCCCGTTCCCTGGCCTCGGGCCGGGTGTAGCGGGCGGCGCGCTATGACGACGCTCATGACGCTGGCATTGGCCACGTCGCTGCTGCTCGCCGCCTTGTTTGACCTGCGGGACCGGCGCATCCCCAACGCCTTGACGCTTGGCGGAGTCGTGGTGGCGCTGTGCCTCAGACTCGCGTGGGGCTGGGGGTCGGTGCTGCAGGGC
>DATGDE010000008.1:0-2256 GCA_035311125.1 Gemmatimonadales bacterium | reverse complement strand
GCGTGTCGTCCAGTGGAGAAGTGAACCGCCCGCGAAACGCGAGCCAATATACCGGGAGCCCGAGTGCGACGATCGCCACGCCGAGCAGCGCCTGCCATGGATCGTGGCCCACGAGCAGCAGCAGCAGCACGGCGACCAGTGCCAGAAAGATCACCGGCGTGACCGGGTAGCCCGGCGTGCGGAACGCGGCGGGGGCGCTCACCCGGCGGCGCAGCACGAACAGCGCCCCCGCGGTCAGGGCCACGAACAGGATGGTGACGAAGATAAAGTAGGCGAGGATCTGACTGAACGTGCCCAGCAACACCAGCAGCGACGCGAGGCCCGCCTGCAGCGCGATGGCGCGCGCCGGCGTAGCGAAGCGTGGGTGGACGGCGGCTACCGCCTCGAAAAACACGCCGTCGCGCGCCATCGCGTAGTACACCCGCGGCAGCGCCATGAGGAGGGCGAGGAGGCTCCCCGCCACCGCGATGATGACGATGCCGGCGAACACCGCTCCGCCAGCGCGTCCGAACAGCGCCTCGCCGGCCTGGGCGGCGAACGTCTCGCCCGAGGTCACGCGCTCCAGGGGAATCAGGTAGAGGAACACCGCGCTCGTGAGCACGTAGACCGCCGTGACCGTCGCCACGCCGATGGCCAGGGCCCGAGGCAGGGTGCGCGCGGGGTCGCGCGCTTCGCCCGCGAGCTTGGTGATCTCCCACCACCCGCCGAACGCGAAGAACGCCCCGACGAGGCCCGGGGCGAGCGCCCCCGGGAGCGGATCCGAACCGGCCCGTTGGGCGAAAAAGGGCACGAAATTCGACCATTCCCCCAGCCGCCGGGCGAGCGCGAGGACGACGATGAGCCCCAGGGCGCCGAGCTTGAACGCCGTGAGCCAGCGCATCACGCCGGCGCTGAGCCGGACACCGGCGATGCTCACCACGGCAAGCCCGGCAATCGCCCCGATCGCGACCGCCTTGAGGCCGTGCCCGGAGAGATGGACCACGTAGCCCACGTAGCTCGCGAGCCCCATGGCCAGAGCCGCAGTGATCCCCGGGTCCATCACCAGCAGGCACTTCCAGCCATACAGAAAAGCCACGGCGGGCCCGTAGGCACGGCGCAGGTAGACGTAGCCGCCGCCGGCCTCGGGCAACCGGGCGGCGAGCTCGCCGTAGCACAGCGCCCCGCTCAGCGCCATCACGCCCATGAGGAGCCACACCACGAGCAGCCAGAACGGCGAGCCCAGCGATCGAGCCATGCTCGCGGGGGTGAGGAAGATCCCGACGCCGATGACCTCGCCGATCACCAGGGCGGTGACCGAGGCGAGGCCGAGTTGTCGGGTCAGCGTGGCGCGACTGACGGTCGTGTCGTGCACTGGCGGGCTCAAGCTCCGCCTCCAGGCCCGGGAACGCAAGTCGGGAAGGACGAAAACGAGAGTCCGGGCGAACCGTGCAGGTAACGTTGGGCAGCCCGGCGCATGGTGTGAGTCGCGTCACGGGCGCGTCGGTCGTCTGCGGGCGCCGCGATTTCGCCGTCGCGCGGTCGCGCGCAACTGTCGCGCGCATCGAGTGTTCCTTCGCCGCGTGATGCGCGACACGGCTCCTCACACGCCGCTGTGCGATTCTGTCCCGCGCCCCGATCGCGTACCTAACAGGAGAGCCAGATGCGTGTGCATGTCGTTCTTTTCGCCTTGGTCACGACCCCGTTCCTCGCCGGAGCGGCGCAAAGCCCAGCCGTCAAGGACGCCGGGGCGTGCGCGGTGCCCGACTCGAACCGCTCGGCGATGTCGTGGTCGAAGGTCCGCCCGCTCCAGCTGATCGGTCGTCCCCGAACGGGATGCTCCCCCGTAGCACCGGTGACTCCGACGGGCGGAGGTGGTGGAGACACCGGTGGGGGCGGAACCGGCGGCGGAACCGGCACGCCCGTGATCTCTGGAACGGTCTGGAACGGCAGCACCTGGCTGGGGATGGGGGGATGGGTCATCGAAGTCACCGGCACGGCGTCGGCCTCGACGGTCAGCAATGCGGACGGGACGTACGGATTCTGGAACCTGCCCGCCGGCACCTACACCGTCTGCGAGCTGGTGCAGTCGGGCTGGGCGCAGACCTATCCGACGAACGGTGCACCCTGTCCGACTGGTCAGGGCTACACCTTCACCCTCAGCGCCGGGGGCAGCGGCAGCTTCGTCGACTTCGTGGATGTGATCCAGTAGCGGACGGTCTCCCCGCGATCGGGCCTGAACACACGAGTCCCGCATCCGCCGCCGGCGGATGCGGGACT
>DATGDE010000007.1:0-5685 GCA_035311125.1 Gemmatimonadales bacterium | reverse complement strand
GGAGGAGTGGGCGAAGGCCAAAGACGTGCCCCTGACCGCGGTACACGAGCTTGATCCCGCTGACCCAGCGGTCATGACGGGAACCCGTTGAGATGAGCGCGAGAACACCACCGACCATTCGCGCCGCGATCACGGGCGAGGTGCGCGGCGGTCCGCTCGACGTGGAGGTAGTCGCGTGAAGCGCCCCTTCGCCGAGCTGGCGGGCACGGGGCGGTACACGCCCGAGCGCATCGCGACCAACGACGAGTTCTCCAAGATCCTCGATACTTCCGACCAGTGGATCCGGGAGCGCACCGGCATCCGCGAGCGGCGCATCGCGAACGAGCAGGAGACCAACGCCTGCATGGCGAAGGCCGCCGCGCTCCAGGTCCTGGGCGATCTTGGCATGACCCCGCTCGACCTGGACGCGATCGTGTACGCCACGGCGTCTCCCGACCGGCTGCTGCCGTCCGCGGCCTGCGATCTCCAGTCGATCCTCGGGGCGAAGAATGCCGCGGCGTTCGACGTCGGGGCGGCGTGCGCGGGATTCCTCTACGCGCTGAACGTCGCCGAAGCCCTGATCGCCGCCGAACAGGCGCGCCAGGTGCTCGTGATCGCAGCCGAGCGGCTCACCAAGATCATGGACTGGTCCGACCGCTCCACGGCGGTGCTGTTCGGCGACGGCGCCGGCGCGACCCTGGTGCGCCCGAGCGACGGCACGCGCGGCATCCTCTCCAACTACATGAAGTCCGACGGCACCCTGGCGGAGCTGCTGTACCGGCCGGGCGGCGGCGCGATCCACCCGCCCGACGAGGAGTTGCTCAAGGATCACAGCTACTACATCCACATGGCGGGGCGCGAAGTCTTCAAGCACGCCGTGCGCTCCATGGCCGATGCGTGCGACCAGGCGCTGCGGCGCGCGGGACTCACCGGCGCCGACGTCGATCTCCTGATCCCGCACCAGGCGAACATCCGCATCATCGAGGCCACGGCCAAGCATGCCGGGCTGCCGATGGACAAGGTGTACGTCAATGTGGACCGCTACGGCAACACCTCGGCGGCCTCGGTCGCCATCGCGCTGGACGAGGCGGTGCGCACCGGTCGCCTCACCCCCGGCATGACGGTGCTGCTCGTCGCCTTCGGGGCGGGGTTGACCTGGGCCAGCATGGCCGTGAAGTGGTAGCGGGGTCGACCGTCTGGCTCTGCCCGGGGCAGGGCGCGCAGCGGGTGGGGATGGGGCGGGACCTGGCCGAGCGGTTTCCGGCGGCGCGCGACACCTTCGCCGCCATCGACGACGCCCTCGCGGCGCCGCTCTCCCGCGTCATGTTCGACGGCCCCGAGGACGAGCTCACGCTCACCCAGAATGCGCAGCCCGCGATTCTGGCGCACAGCGCCGCGGTGTTCGCGGTGGTGGGCCGCGCCGTGCAGGGAGCGGTGGCGGCCGCGGGCCACTCGCTGGGGGAATACTCGGCCTATGTCACCGCCGGCGCATTGACGGCGACCGAGGCGGCGAAGCTCGTACGGCGTCGCGGCGAGTTGATGTACCAGGCGGGCACCGAGCGGCGCGGCACCATGGCCGCCGTGCTCGGATTGCCGGCGGCGCAGGTCGAGGAGGCGTGCGCCGCCGCGTCGAGCCAGGACGACGTCGCCGTGGCCGCCAACCTGAACGCGCCGGACCAGACGGTGATCTCGGGCGATCCCGACGCCGTGCACAAGGCGGGCGAGCTGTGCAAGGCGAAGGGCGCCAAGCGGGTGATCACGTTGAAGGTGAGCGGCGCGTTCCACTCGCCGCTCATGGCTCCGGCGGCGAATGCGTTGCGCCTGGCGCTCGACAAGGCGGAGTTCGCCGAGCCCGCGTTCCCGGTCGTGGCCAACGCCACGGCCGAGGCGGTGAAGGACGCAGCCCGCGCGCGGCGCACCCTCGCCGACCAGCTCACGGCGCCGGTGCGCTGGGTGGAATGCATGCAACATGCCGCGCGGCTCGCCGGCGAGGGCGCGCGCTTCATCGAAATCGGCCCGGGACAGGTGCTGGCCGGCCTGCTGCGGCGGATCGTGCCGGGAGCGACGGTCGTCTCGCTGGGAACAGCGGCCGAGGTCCAGCAGTTCATGGAGGCTGGAGCGTGACGACCATCGACCTCTCCGGCAAGATCGCCCTCGTGACCGGCGGCAGTCGCGGCATCGGTCGCGCGATTGCCGAAGCGCTGGCCGGAGCGGGGGCGAAGGTCGCGATTTGCGGGCGCGATGGCGCGAAGGCCGGGGAGGTGGCGGCGGCGTTGGGGAGCGGGGCGCAGGGCTACGCGTGCGACATGGCGGTCGCGGCGCAGATCGAAGCGCTGGCCCAGCGCGTGGAGGCCGAGATGGGGCCGGTGGACGTCCTCGTTAACAACGCCGGGCTCAACCGGGACAACCTGCTGTTCCGGATCGGCGAGGACGACTGGGACGCGGTGCTCGACGCCAACCTCAAGGGACCGTTCCTGCTCACGAAGCTCGTGGCGCGCGGCATGATCAAGCGGCGCTGGGGACGCGTCGTCAATATCTCGAGCGTCGTCGGGCTGATAGGCAACAAGGGGCAGGCCAACTACGCGGCGGCCAAGGCCGGGCTGATCGGATTCACCAGGACCGTGGCCCGGGAGCTGGCGTCGCGCAACGTGCTCGTCAACGTCGTCGCGCCGGGTTACATCGACACCGAGATGACGCGCGCCATCGCCGCGGAGGCCAAGCAGGCGCTCCAGGCCGCGATTCCGCTCGGGCACTTGGGCAGTGGCGCGGATGTGGCAGGGGCAGTGCTCTTTCTCGCCTCCGACCTGGCGAGCTACATTACGGGCCAGGTGCTGGTGGTCGACGGCGGGATGGTGATGTGACTTCCTTCCAACCTCCTTGGAGAGGCGCAACATGGCAATGGACATGAAGCAGCTCGAGGAAAAGGTGAAGGACATCATCGTCGAGGAGCTCGGGGTCGAGCGGGACAAGCTCAAGCCCGAAGCGAGCTTCATGGAGGACCTCGGCGCGGACAGTCTCGACACCGTCGAGCTGGTAATGGCATTCGAGAAGGAATTCGACATCGACATCCCCGACGAGGAGGCGGAGAAGCTGCGCACCGTCGGCGACGCGATGAAGTATCTGCACGACAAGATGGGGAAGTGAGGCGGCCTCACCCGTGAAGCGGCGCGTGGTGGTCACCGGTCTTGGGCTAGTGTCGCCGTTGGGCACGACGGTCGCGGCCACCTGGGAGGCGATGCTGGCGGGGCGGTCGGGGGCGGGGCCCATCACCCGCTTCGATCCGGCCGACCTGTCGGTGAAGTTCGCCTGCGAGGTGAAGGGCTTCGACCCCGGGCTCTACCTCGACAAGAAGGAAGCGCGCCGCTTCGACCTGTTCGCCCAGTTCGCCATGGGGGCGGCCGTCCAGGCGGTCACCGACGCTTGCCTCGAGCGGAGCTGGGACAGCATCGACCGGCACCGCGTCGGCGTCATCATCGGCACGGGCACGGGCGGCATCGCCACCTTCGAGGAGAACATGCGGGCCTACCTCGAGAAGGGGCCGGGCCGCGTGTCGCCCTTCTTCGTGCCGATGTTCATGGCCAACGTCGCCTCGGCGGTGGTCTCGATGCGCTACGGCGCCAAGGGACCCAACTACTGCACCGTGTCGGCGTGCGCCACCTCGGGGCATTCGCTGGGCGACGCGTTCCGGCTGATCCAGCATAACGATGCGGACGTCATGATCGCGGGGGGCGCCGAGGCGGCGATCAGCCCGTTGGCGCTCGCCAGCTTCGCCAACATGAAGGCCCTCTCCGAGCGCAACGACGATCCGCAGACCGCGAGCCGCCCGTTCGACAAGGACCGCGACGGCTTCGTCATGGGCGACGGCGCCGCGATTGTGATCCTCGAGGAGCTGGAGCACGCGCGACGGCGCGGCGCCCGCATCTACGCCGAGATGGTGGGCTACGGTATGACCGCCGATGCCTATCACATCACCGCGCCCTCGCCCGACGGCGAGGGCGCGCAGCGCGCCATGCGCCTCGCCTTGGAGGACGGCGGCATCCGGCCCGAGCAGGTCGGATACATCAACGCCCACGGTACCTCCACTCCGCACGGCGACGCCGCCGAGACCGCGGCGGTGAAGGCCGTGTTCGAGGACCAGGCGACGAAGCTCGTCTTCGGCTCCACCAAATCCATGACCGGCCACCTGCTGGGCGCCGCCGGCGCGCTCGAGTTCGCCGTGTGCACCCTCGCGCTGAGCGAGGGCGTGATCCCGCCCACCATCAACCAGTTCACCCCCGACCCCGCCTGCGACCTCGACTCGGCGCCCAACCGGGCCGTGACGCGGCAGGTCGAGGTGGCGCTCTCCAATTCCTTCGGCTTCGGCGGGCACAACGTCACGCTCGCCGTGCGTCGCGCGCCGTGACCGCCGCGCCGCACGATCCGGCGCTACGGCGGATCGGCGAAAAGGTCGAGCGCGGGGAGCGGCTGGACCGCGCCGACGCACTGGCCCTCTTCGCCTCCCCCGACCTGCTCGCCATCGGGCAGCTCGCCGACCGGGCGAACCACCGCCGCAACGGCGACCGCGTCTACTTCGCCGCGAACCAGCACATCAACCCGACCAACGTCTGCATCCTGCGCAACACCTGCGTGTTCTGCTCCTTCGCGCGCATGCCGCAGGAGGACGGGAACTACACGCGCACCCTGGACGAGGTCTTCGCCGAGGCCGACGCGGCGCGCGATAACCCCACCCGCGAGTTCCACATCGTCGGGGGGCTGCACCCCAAGCTGTCGCTGAGCTATTACCTCGACATGTTCCGGGGACTGAAGACCCGGCACCCCGACGTCCAGATCAAGGCGCTGACCGCGGTCGAGGTGGCGCATCTGGCCCGCCTCGAGGGCTTGACGACGCGCGACGTGCTGGTCGCCATGAAGGACGCCGGCGTCACGAGCCTCCCGGGCGGCGGCGCCGAGGTATTCAGCCCCGCGGCGCGCGCCACCATCGCCGACCGCAAGCTCACGGGCGAGGAGTGGCTCGCCGTGCACCGCGAGGCGCACCAGCTCGGGATTCCCTCCAACTGCACCATGCTGTACGGCCACGTCGAGACGCTGGAAGACCGGGTGGACCACCTGCTGGCGCTGCGCGCGCTGCAGGACGAGACCGGCGGGTTCCTCACCTACATCCCGCTCGCTTACCACCCGGACCACAACGAGCTGGGTGAGGCGCTCGGCCGCACCGGCACTGCCACCACCGGCTTCGACGACTTGAAGAACATCGCCGTCGGCCGCCTCGTGCTCGACAACGTCCCGCACGTCAAGACCCACTGGCCCATGGTGACGCCGTACATCTCCCAGGTCTCGCTCAGCTTCGGCTGCGACGACCTCGAGGGCACGGTGGTGTTCGAGCGCGTCTATCACGAGGCCGGCGCGGGCACTCCCATGTGGCTCTCCTACGACGAGATCATCGGCCTGATCCGCGGAGCGGGAAAGACGCCGGTCGAGCGGGACTCGCTCTACCAGACCGTTCGGACGTTCGAGAACTGGGTGCCGGGGCAGCACGCCGTGCGGCCCCAGGGACCCGAGGGACCCGCATTCCAGATCGAGCATCGCGCGCAGACCAGAGGGAAAGGACGGCGCAACTTGCCGGTCGTGGCCGCTGTCGTGGACGGTGCGGAATGAGACTGGGCCGCATCCCTTACATCAACTGCTATCCGGTCTACGGCGCGATCG
>DATGDE010000006.1:0-1675 GCA_035311125.1 Gemmatimonadales bacterium | reverse complement strand
AACGATGCGTCCGTCTTCCGCGACCGCCGGCATGTCGAGCTGCACATGCGCGCGGGTGATCGGGCGCCCGCCGAACCGCTCCCGGTATATCCGCGCGACTTCTTCGTTGGGGATTTCCGGGTCGCCGGGTCCCGCCGGCAGCGCCTTTCCCAGCAGCCGCCCAGATCGGGAAAGGGCGCCCGAGCCTGCGATGCCGGCGGATGCCAGCGCGAGAGCCTGGAGGAACGAACGTCGGGGAAGTCCGTTGTCTACCGCCACACACCCTCCATCGGGCCCGGTCGGGGCGCCGTAACCCCGCCGCCATCCACTTGGAATGCGTACGGCGCGGGCCGGGGAAAAGCAAGGCCCGGCGCTCATGCAATCGCGCCGGTGCAGGAGCTGCCGGCGCCCGCGGTGCACCCGAAGCAGTGGGGACCCGTGGTGATAACCCGGCCCTCAAGCGCCTCGCGCCTCGCGTCGAAGATCGTGCGCGGCCCGGAGCCCGCCACCGGCAGCTCCAGCATTTGGTTGAAGTCGCAGTCGTAGAGTGTCCCGTCCCATCCGACGGACAGGGTCGTCCGGCACATCACGCCGGCCGCGGCCGCGGGGTTGAAGGCCGACACCAGACGTTGCAGGTACTCCTCGGTCCGCCCGTGGCGCTCGAGAAAATCCAGAAAACGGCTGATCGGCATGTTCGTGATCGTGAACAGCCGGTCGAAGACGATGCCATACCGCGCCTGCATCTGCTGCTTCCAGCGGGCTTCGAGCGACCGCTGCTCGCCGGGCAGGAAGGTCCCGACCGGGTTCGTCACCAGGTTCAGCACCAGCCCGTTCCCGCGCCCGTAGCCGAGCCCGTTCAGGCGCCGGAGCGCCTCGATCGACTCCTCGAAGACGCCGACGCCCCGTTGCCGGTCGGTTTCCCGCGCCTGGAAGTAGGGCAGCGACGCGACCACCTCGACCGCGTGCGCAGCGAGCAGCGCAGGCATGTCGGCGTAGTTCGGGAGCAGGACGGCCGTGAGGTTGCAGCGATGCATCACACGGCGGCCCAGACTCGCCGCCCGAATCACGAGCTCGCGGAAATCCGGGTGCAGCTCGGGCGCGCCGCCCGTCACGTCGAGCGTCGGGATCCCGCTGTGCTCGAGGAAAGCGAGGGACGCCTCCAGCACGTCGCGCGGCATGACCTCGCTGCGGTCGGGGCCGGCGTCCACGTGGCAGTGGGCGCACGTCTGGTTGCAGCGTTTGCCCAGGTTGAGCTGGAGGATCTCGACCGGCCGCGTCGTCAGGGGAAGGAGGCCGGCGCCCGCCAGCGCCTCGCCGAAGCTCCGCGCCACGGGTACGCCCTCCAGGACCCGCCGCTGGGCAGCGGCGGACGCCAACGGCGCGCGCGCCTTGGCCAGCGTCGGAAGCACCAGGCCCACAGGCTACATTCCCAGCTCGTCGACGTGGTTCAGCATCTGCACGCCGTGCACCAGCGACGCCCCGCCCCGGATCGCCGCCGCGACATGCACGGCCTCGGTCATCTCGTCGAGATTGGAGCCCTTCTCGAGCGCATCCTTCGAATAGGCGTCGATGCAATAGGGGCATTGGACGCTGTGCGCCACCGCCAGCGCGATGAGCGACTTCTCCCGGGCGGACAGCGCGCCTTCGGCGAACACGGCGGCGTAGTAGTCGAAGAACTTCTCGGCGAGGGCCGGCG
>DATGDE010000005.1:0-9858 GCA_035311125.1 Gemmatimonadales bacterium | reverse complement strand
ATCGGCGCGCAACCCGCTAGGCGGCGCCCCCCGATCCCTGGACCTCGCCGCCCGGAGCCGCCCGGCCGACGCGGCGCTGCTCGTGTCGGTGTTCGTCGCGGGCTTCGCGCTTTCCCGCTCGTTGCCGCACCTGTCGTTCGTCATTCCGGTGACACTGGGGCTTCAGGCGACCGCCATGCTCATGGCGCTCGGCATCGTCTACCTGCACTTTCCGGGACTCATCTGCACGGCGTGCACCCTCGCGCAGCAGCAAGTCGCCGGGGCGGGGCTGGTGCGGGCCGCGCCGGTCGCCTGGGTCCTCCTCTGGGGTTGGGTGCTGCGCCGGCTCGCTGTCGCGAGATCAGCGTACTAGTAGTAGAACACGCCCTTGTGCTTGGTCCCCGGTGTGTTCACGTCGTCTCCCCCGGCGACGAGGACGTGGAACGTCCCACCGGCATCGACATAGCCAATCTCGGCCTGATTGAAGATGTTGCCGCCGCCCGCCGCGGAGATCGTGTTGGCTCCGGTCGCTCCATTGAAGCTGCCGACGCTGCCGTCGGCGTTGATTTGGGCGAAGCTTTCTTCCGACGAACCGCTCGTCGCCCCGTTGTACAGCCCGGCCGTCACCAGCACGTTCCCGGCAGCGACGACGGTCCGATGTTTACTCACTGCCTTCTTGAGTTTCGCGAGGTTCGCCACCCACCCGGCGGCGGTAATGGCGCGTGTGTGCAGGTCGAGCTGGGCGTAGACGACGTCGTCGATCGCCGTACCGGAGAGACTCGAATCGTTCGGCGTGACGGTCCCGCTGTCGCCGCCAAAGGCGTACAGGTATTGCCCGAAGGCTCCGGCCCCGAAGTACGCGCGTTTGAACGGCAGCGGAGTGAGCGACTGCCAGGTCCCCAGGTTCCCCGACGCGTCGATCGTCGTCCGGTACACGGTCGCGACCGGCACGTTACCCGTCGTCGCACCACCCCAGATGTAGAGTTGTCCGAACACCACGGCCTCGCCGAAGGAGCTGAGCGGGGCAGGGAGCGTTCCCGCGGCCGTCCAGGCGCTCACCGTCCCGTCGGCGGCAAGTGTGCCGCGGTAAATCGCCGCTGTACGCTGTCCGGCCGTCGTCGTGATGCCACCCAACACGTACAGATACCCCATGGCGCTGACCTGCGAATTCCGCGGCGTGGCAATGAACACCCGGGCGAAGGCGACCGACTCGGGTAACGCCGTGGTGGCCGTAAAGGCACTGACGGTGCCGGTGTTGCCGATCGTGGCGTAATACACCGCGCTCTGGAGGGCACGCGTACTATCTTGTCCGCCCAGCACGTACACGACATGCGTGGCGGTGGATTGGCTGCGGAGGATCGTCGCGTCCATCGAATGGCCGCTCAGGCCCCTGGGCAGCGCACTCGTGGCCGTCCAGGAGACGGTCGACGGGCTGAACAGCACCTTCTGCACGATGGTGAAGGTCACCGGGCCGCTCGATCCACCGGCCGCCTGCACGACGAGCGGGCCGGTGCCCGCACCGGCGGGGACGGTGGTCACGATGAAGCCGGCCGTCCAGTCCGCTGGCGCGGCGATCGTCGCGGTGACCGTGCCCCCGGCGCCGTTCGAGAAGAGCACGGCTCCGGGTGCGTTCCCGAAATTCTGCCCTTCGATGATGACGGTGGTGCCGACGGCGCCCGAGGGTGTGGTCGCGCCGTTCACGGCGGTCACGACCGGCGGTGGGGTCGGACCGGTCCCGCTGCTCCCGCCACAGGCGGCGCCCAGCAGTGCGAGGAGTGTCGAGCAGACGAGGGAGCTGGGGAACGCGCGCATCACGGATCTCCGGGTAGATGCCGTTCGTCACACGCCACCACGGTCTGGAGGCTCCTCGCGGCCTGGCGGCGGAGCGCGCGAGCACTCCCAAAGACCTGGATCGGCTTCAGCGGGTAACGCTAAGAAACCTTAGTGCGTCGCTGACGACCGATCTTCACGAGGAAAGCGGCATCTCACGTGGAATGGCCGGAGGAAACACCAGGAACTCCGGCCGATGTAGCTTCCCGGAGGGGATTTCCGGCCGAGAACGATGATCGCAGCCCGGCAACACGACGAGGACGTTCGCGCACGCAGCGTCCTCGTCATCGAAGATGATGTGCAGATTCGCCGCGCGTTGCAGACCGCACTTCGAGATACCGCGGATCGCGTCGTCGAGGCGTCCACCGGCGCCGAGGGGATCGACCTCGCGACGGCCGAACGTCCCGAGATCGTGGTGCTCGACCTGGGCTTGCCCGACATGCCGGGCGTCCAGGTCTGTCGGGAGATCCGGCGTTGGGCCACCATGCCGATCCTGGTGCTGTCGGCTCGCCATGCGGAAGACGAGAAAGTGCTGCTCCTCAACGCCGGCGCCGACGACTATGTCACCAAACCGTTCAGCATCCTCGAGTTCACGGCCCGCGTCCAGGCGCATCTCCGGCGCTCGCGCACGTCGGCAGCGCCCGCCAGCGCGCACCTCGAGACAGCGGATGGACTCAGCATTGATTTCACCCGACGCGCGGTCGCGCGTGGTCGGGACACGATTCGGCTGACGCCCATCGAGTGGGAGATCCTGCAGGCCCTGGCGCGCCAGCCGGGCCGCACCCTCACCCACCAGCAGATCTTCGATACGGTGTGGGGCCGCGCCTTTGGCAACCCGCAGCAGTACCTCCGGGTTCACATCACCAATCTGCGCCGCAAGATCGAGCTGGACTCCGCGCGCCCGCGGAACATCCTGACCGAGCCAGGCGTCGGCTACCGCTTCGAGGCCCCGCCGGAGTGAGCCGTCTGCGGTTCCTGGAGCCGGCGCTGCTCTGGTCGGCCATGCTGGTCGCTGTCACGATCGTGATGCACGCGACGCGCGCCGAAACCGACCAGGCGCACGTCGTGCTGGTGTACCTGCTCGTCGTCCTCGGCGGCAGCTCGAGCGGCGGGCGCGGGCTTGGCTTGGCGCTTGCCTGCGCCGCCTTCGTCCTCATCGACTTCTTCTTCCAGGAGCCCTTCGATCGATTCACGGTCGCCAAGCCCCTGGACTGGACGATCCTCGTCTCGTTCATCGTGACGTCGCTGGTAGCGACGCACCTGCTCGCCGTCGCTCGATCCGAGGCGGCCCAGGCGCGCCGGCGGGCAGATGAGGTCGCGGCGCTCAGCACCGAGCGCGAGCGCCTCGTGGTGGAAGCGGAGCACGCCAAGGCACTGCGCGAGGCGGACCGGCTGAAGGACGTCGTCCTGGCCTCGTTGTCGCACGACCTGCGCACCCCGCTCACGACGATCAAGGCCCTGGCGCAGGATGCGGCGCTGCGCGGCGATGCCAATGCCGCCATTATCGAAGACGCGGCCGACCACCTCAGCCGGCTCGTGAGCGATCTGCTCGACCTGTCGCGCTTGAAGGGGGGTGCGTTTCCGGTCACGCCCGAGCTGAACACCGCCGAGGACGTGGTTGGCGCCGCGCTGCGACAGGTCGCCGGTCTCCTCAACGGCCGGAGGCTGAACCCGCTGGTGGACACGAGCCGGCCGGCGCTGCTCGGTCGCTTCGACTTCGTGCAGACGTTGCGAATCCTCACCAACCTCCTGGAGAACGCGCTGCGCTACGCGCCATCGGGGTCGACCGTGGATCTAACGGTGAGCCGCGACGGCGACATGCTGGCCTTCGCGGTGGCGGACCGGGGACCGGGGATTTCGCTCGCGGACCGCGAGCGCGTCTTCGAGCCCTTCTACCGGGACGCGAGCGCGCAACCCGATACGGGCCGCGCGGGGCTCGGCCTGTCGATCGCCCGGCGCCTGGCGGAACTCCAGGGAGGCACGCTCACCTTCGAGGCGCGGCCGGGGGGCGGCAGCGTCTTCGTGCTGCGACTTCCGGCTCTCGACTCCGTAGTGGCGTCTTAGCGCCACCTACTCCTTGTCCTCCTCGATCTCCTTGAGCGCGGCCAGCAGCCCCTCGGTGTCCTCCCGGCAGGCGGCGCAGTTCGCGATGTGCGTGGTGATCTCGGGGAACTCCCGCGCCGCATCCCGGCCGCTCAGCACCGCATCGCAGTAGCGATCGAACTGCTCGAACGCGGCTTCGCAGCCGGAATCGCGCTCGGCGCGACCCAGCAGCCGCTCCAACGGGTCGTGGGTCATGGCAGCTCCTGTCCCGCCCGCGCCATGGCGAGTCGCAGCGTGCGGCGGGCGTCGTGCAGCACCTTGTAGATCGCGCCGCGGGTGCTGCCGAGGCGATCGGCCAGCACATCGATCGGCACTTCGTCGAGCACCGCTGCCTGGAATACCTTGCGCTGGCGGTCGGTCAACTCCTCGCGCATCGCCCGCCACAGGAAGTCCAGGGTCTCGGTCTGCTGCAGCGTGGCGAGGGCGTGCGGCACGGTGTCGGGCAGGGTATCCCAGACGCGCTCGTCGTTCTCGATTCTGTATTCCCGCCAGGCGTGGCGGCGCAGCCGAGTGGAGATCTCGAACATCGCGAACTTGCAGGCCCAGGTGGTGAAGCGGGCCTCCCCCCGGAATTCGCCGAGCTTGCGTAGCACGGCGAGTACGGCGTCGCTCGCCGCCTGATGGCACAGGTCGTCCACCTCGTCCCGTCCCCGCTCGGGGATCGTGGTGCCGCGACGGGCGGCCTCCGCGCGTGCGACGCGCAGCAGCAGGGCGTGCAGCCGGGCAATCGCCGCCTCTCGCCCCGGCGCAGTGGGGCCGAGGTCGCGCAGCCACGCGGCGGATTCCTGATCGAGCTGTGCCGTCGCCACGGGCAAATCATGGCGGCCGGGGGACCCGGCCGCCAGTGCCCGCGACTGCACAGGACGCTCTGCAGATGACCACGCGACGCTGGGGGTGGGGGCGCCGGGACGCGTTGAGACGCGGGGGCGCTCCACTCGGACCCGCGTTCCCTCAACGATTGTCGTAGAACCGCCGCATGTTGTCCGCGATGTACTCGAGGTGCTCCTCCACCGCGAAGTGGCCCGCCTCCAGCCGGTGCAGCTCGGCGCTCGGCAGGTCCGCCAGATAGGCCTCTCCGCCGGCGGGAGTGAAGAACAGGTCTTCCTGACCCCAGAAGATCAGCGTCCGTGGCTTCCGCTCGCGCAGGAACCGCTGCCACTCCGGATAGAGCGGGACGTTGGTGCGGTAGTCGTAGAACAGATCGAGGTTGAGCCGCACCGTGTGGGGACGCTGCGTGAATGCGATGTCGGACTCCCAGTTGTCCGGACTGATCAGCTCGGGACGCCGGGCGCCGTGCAGGTAGATCGTGCGGATCGTCTCCGGGGTGAGGAAGCCGTGCAGCGGCGCCTCGGTCTCGGGCGAGCGGTTCTTCCACAACGCCCCGCGCAACCCGTCCCACGCGGCGGTGAACCCGACCTCGTAGGTGTTGGAGTTCTGGATGATGAGCCATTCGAGCGCCTCGGGACGCCGCCCCACGATCCGGAATCCGACCGGACCGCCGTAGTCCTGAACGTAGAGCCCGAAACGGTCGAAGCCCTTGAGTGCCAGGAAGCGCTCGATCACCTTCGCAATGTGGTCGAACGTGTACGGCCAGGTGGCCGGGTCGGGCCGGTCGCTCAGGCCGAAGCCCGGGTAGTCGGGGGCCAGCACGTGGAACCGGTCGGCGAGGGCGGGGACCAGGTTGCGGTACTGGTGCGAGCTGGCCGGGAATCCGTGCAGCAGCACGAGTTTGGGATTGCCGGGGCGGCCGGCCTCCCGGTAGGCGATGGAGAGTCCGTCCACTGCGAGCGATCCGTAGGAAACAGCGCGCACCTGGCTGGAATCGGCCGGCATCTCCATGACCGCGGCCATGGTGGAGTCTTTCGATCTGGACATAGGGCGAGACATAGGGCACCTGTATTGGTGTTCCCCCGGGAGGGGCAGCGGCCCCCGGGGTGTTAGGGGCCCAACGGACGCTGCCCCCCAAGTGGTGTTCGGGGGTTAGCGTCGCGAAGCGGCGAGATCTTACGGGCGCGGCCTATCCGTACATCCAGCCACCCATGCGCTTGACGCTGCAGGCCGCAAGAGGGTCAAGGAAGCGGACAGGAATCAGGGAACGGTTGTTGTGCGACTAGCCGAGAAGGTGCTGTACCATCAGATCCACCCGGTGAAGCTCCTCACCGATTGGGCCACGGCATTCCTCGCCGCGTATTTCCTCTGGCACCATCGTCCGTTGGTCGCCGCGCTCGTGGGGCTCGTGCCGCCGGTCGTCGCGTCCATGGCGCTCATCCGCTTCGGCCGTCTCGAGCGCTATAAGGCAACCCGGTTCGGAAGCTATGTCGCCCAACACATGACCGAGCGATGGAGGCACTGCGCCTGCTCGGCGTGATACTCTTCTGGAGCGGGGCGTGGGTACACAGACCGGTCCTCCTTGCCGGCGGTCTCGTGCTCATTCTGGGTGCCTGGCTGCGTGGAACGTTCTGGCCGGCTCGGCAGCAGAATGCTTCCTTGGCATCCGCCCGAGATGCGAGCGAGCGCTCGAACCGATATGAGACCCCGATGACGTAGCTCGTATCTAGCTGCGTCCTGGCAAGGCCGCCGTGGGTCCACATGTAAGCGCTGAGTCGGGCTGAATCAGGCTCCCGTCCCAGCGGCCGTCGAACACACGCACCAGCTTCACGCCCTGCACCACGCGCTGTGTACGCTCGGTATGAGGCGCACTTCCGAGCCATTTCACGACTTCTTCCATGCGCGGCGGTTAACGGTTATCCCAGGCTTGGAGCGAGGACTCCAATGTACCGTTCAAGCCGTCTGTCAACCGCCGCCATGGCGACGGCAATCATGGTAGCCGCAGGACACGTACTCGACGGTCAGATTTCCCCCGGGACGCGAATTCGCATCTTGATCCAATCACCGGCACGGCAGACTCTTGTCGGGAGAGTCGACTCCATCTGGAAGGACTCTGTCAGTCTACGGATCGACGACAAACAGAACGTGATCATTCCAGTCCAGGCGATCAGCCGCCTGGACCAGAGCGTCGGCCGATACTCACAAGGGAAGAAAGGCAGGAACATCGGTATCGTCGCTGGCGGTCTGACTGGCCTTGTCGTTGGCATAGCCACGACTCATGAAAGCTGTGACTCCGTCTTCCTGTCTGGCATCTGCGACATGGGGAACGTCATGGAACCACTCGCCTATGCCACCATCGGAGCTCTTGGGGGTGGCGTTCTGGGATGGCTGATCGGGTCGCAGTATCACGCGGACATCTGGCAGCCTCAGCCAGTGCGACGTCTAGAGATTGCCCCCATCACTTCAGGGCGCATCGGCATTCGTCTCTCGATGCGCTTCTGAGCGCCTCATTGTGCCAGGTAGCGCCTGCCAAATCGGTGACTCCGAGCCCAAGTGTAATTCACGCTTCGACCGTCTTTTCAAGCTCGCGATGGCGGAGCGGCGAATGGATGGTTCAACCCTTCGCGGCCCGCGGATCGTCCGCCGGATTGAGGTAATGGATCCCGAGTGGACGTTCAGCAGCCCGTCCTCATCGGGGTGGAGGTGGAGTCCGATCTTGTAGCCGGCCGGCACTCCACGATCCGTACGCGCGTACCGCAGACGCTGCGCGTGCGATGCGCCCGCCAGAGGTGAGGTACTACACGGGGGGACCGAGTTGCGCGCCTCTACATCGGCGCTGGCATCACCTGCCGCAGCATCTGGTCCAGGTGCTCCTCGGACTCGTGCGAGCGGAGGATCCGCCAGGCGCCCTGACGCCGCTGCAGCAGCATGGTGTAGACGCCCCCAGCCGTCGCCTGCCGCCCCGACTTGCCGGTCAGCGTGACCGCGAACGGCACCATCGTCACCGCTTCGTCCGGGCCGAGCACCATCGTGCGCAACGTCATCGGGCGGGTCTCCACGCCGCTGACCGCCTGCCAGACCGAGTCGAGCGCCGCGCGATAGGAGTCCTTGGTGGAGTAGATGACGCCGTTGTACGCCATCACGGCGTCCTCCTCGTACGCGCTCAGGAAGCCGGCTGCGTCGCGGCGGTTGACCGCATCGAGCGTTCTGTGTACGACCTGTTCGACGGAGTCTGTGATCGCGCTCCGTTGAGTCTCGGTGAGCCGCGTCGGACCGCATGCCGCGCCCAGCCCCCCCAGCCCCAGCGTGAGGGCCGCCGCGCAGAGCCTTCGCATGTGCACCTCCATGTGCAGAGCCTGGTGCTGCCAGGGATAAGACGCTCACAGGTGAAGGACCTGTTCTAACCGCCTGCGCCGGGAATCGCCAGCCAACGCCGTGGCCCGCGGCGAGTCTGAACCGCAGATGAAGACCAGATGAAGCTGCTTCGACGGCACGCTCTTGATCGGTGCGGCTTCGGGGGCACCTTTCTTCGTCAACTTATCCCCTCACCATGGTCGCCCCGCCCCCCGTGATCGCGACGCCGACCGGCGAAGCCGAGTCCAACGCGGGCCGGCGCATGGTCGCGCGGGCCATGTGGATCGGGCTCTGGGTATGGCCCTCCTTTTTTCTGCTCGACCTGTACATGTGTTTCGTCGCCTATCCGGGCGCACCCTGTGGGGTGTTCCTGGCCTATCGCGTCGCCATGGAGCTGGCGTTCTACGCCGGGTATCGCGCGAGCCGTCGCGGCACGATGGAGCTGCACCGGCTCTTCCAGATGCAGAACCTCTGCTACGGCGCTGCGGCGCTCGTGATCGCCCTCATGGCGGTCAACCTCGGCGGCATCCGCAGCCCCTACATGCACGGCATCTCGATCGTCGCGCTGGTACGCGCGGCGCTGGTTCCCACCCATTGGCGCCGCGGGCTCCGGACCTATGCCCGCATCGCGCTGGCCTTCCCGCTGGTGATGGGCATCGGCGCCGTCCTCTCTCCCCTGGCCAGGCACGAGTGGCTGACCGCGGAATCGCTGGTCATCTTCGCGAGCAACTACGTCTTCGTGATCGCCTCGTGCACTATCGGATTGGTGACCAGCCACATCGTGTGGAGCACGCAGGAGCAGCTGTACCGCGCGCGCCGCGTGGGGCGCTACCGGCTCGAGGCGCCCATCGGCAAAGGGGGAATGGGGGAAGTGTGGCTGGCGTGGGATCAGTCCCTGCACCGCAACGTCGCCCTCAAGATCATGCGCGTGCAGACGCTTTCGAGCCTCGAGTCGGTGCAGCGGTTCGAGCGCGAGGCCCAGGCCGCGGGACAGCTCCGCGGCCCCCACGTCGTGCACATCTTCGACTTCGGCGCGAGCGGAGACGGACTCTACTACATCGCGATGGAGTACCTCGCGGGGATGGACCTCGCGAGCCTCGTCGAGAAGTTCGGACCCATGCCGCCGGCGCGCGTCATTCACCTGGGCATGCAGGCGTGCCTCGCGCTCGAGGAGGCGCACGCGGCGGGGATCATTCACCGCGATCTCAAACCGCACAACCTCTACCTCACGCGCACGCCGGAGGAGCCCGACCATCTCAAGCTCCTCGATTTCGGCATCGCCCGCCTTCGCTCCGAGGAACCCGACAATCAGCGCATCACCTGGACCGGAGCCATGATCGGAACGCCCGCCTATCTCGCCCCCGAGCTCTGGCAGGGTGGCGAGGCCGACGAGCGCAGCGACATCTATGCGCTCGGCGTCACCCTGCACTTCCTGCTGGCGGGCGTGACGCCGTACGAGGGCTGGTCCGTCCTGCAGCTGCAGACCGCGCATCACCAGCCCGAGCCCCCTGAGCTGCGGCTCTCAGGGACCGACCCGCTGACCGAGCGCCTCGCCCCGCTGATACGCAAGTGCCTGGCCCGGACGCTCGCGGACCGGGTGCAGACCGTCCGCGAGCTGCGCGAGGGCCTCGGCGCCTTGCATGATCCCGCTCGGTGGACGCCGGCCGATGCCGAGGCATTCTGGAAGTGCGTGGAGAAAGCCCGGTTCGGCTAGCGGACCTTCATGTGAATCTCACTGTCCGCTCAGAGTGCCTCCCGTAGCTG
>DATGDE010000004.1:0-21201 GCA_035311125.1 Gemmatimonadales bacterium | reverse complement strand
GAGCGCGCCGTCGGCCACCTGGAGACCGACTACCTCGCCTTCGGCCCGACGCCGGAGGCGGCGCAGACCCCGGTGCTCGCGCTGACCCTGGTGGAGGTCAAGGCGTATCTCGACCGCTGTATCGCCGAGCGGGGAGCGGTTGGGCCATGACCACGGGCGTGGTGCTCGCGCGCGCGGGAAGCAGGTTCCGGGTGCACACCGCGGACGGCGAGTGCAGCGCGGTGTTGCGCGGCAGGCTCAAGCTTCCCGACGACGACCGTCTCGTCGCGGGCGACGTCGTGGAGCTGGTCTTCCACGGCGATGGTCCGGCGACGGTTGAGCGGGTATTCCCGCGCCGCAGCATGCTGGCTCGCCGGCGCGCGACCGGCGGTCACGGAGCGCGACGGGCGCAGCCGATCGCCGCCAACGTGGACCAGGTCGTGGTCGTCGCCGCCGCGCGCGACCCCGAGCCCAGCCCGCGCATGCTGGATCGCTTCCTCGTCATCGCGGAGGCGAACGGACTGCCTGCGGCGCTGGTGATCAACAAGGTTGACCTGGACCGGGTCGCGGTGGACCAGCTGGCGCACCGGTACGCGCGGGCCGGCTATCAAGTGCTGGGCACCTCGGTGAAGACGCCGGAAGGACTGCCGGCGCTGCGTGATCTGTTACGCGGAAGGGAAACGGTGTTCACCGGTGCGTCCGGGGTGGGGAAGTCCAGCCTCCTGAATGTCCTCGAGCCCGGGCTGAAGCTGCGCATCGGCGCGATCAGTGAGAAGTGGCGTACCGGCACCCACACGACACGGGCCGCCGAGCTCGTGCCACTGGCGGTCGGCGGGTATGTCGTGGATACGCCGGGGATGCGGGAGGTCGGCACCTGGGGCATCGCGCCCGACGAGCTGGCGGCCTGCTTTCCGGAATTCCGTCCCTACCTCGATGGGTGTCGCTTCGACAACTGCCGCCACCTGGCGGAGCCCGGCTGCGCGGTGCGGGAAGCCGTCCGGACCGGCCTGGCGGACCCCGACCGGCTGGTATCCTACGAGCGGATCTACGAGGAGATCAGCGTTCCTTCCTGGTCCAGCGCTCGGCATCGCGGGTCGTGACTTTCCGCATGACCGCCGCGAACGCCTCGTCCAGATCGATCCCCTGCGAGTTCGCGAGACAGATGACGACGAACAGGATGTCGCCGAGCTCGAGGGCGAGGTCGCCCGCCGCCTCGTGCGCCTTCTTGGGCTTTTCGCCGAAGCGGTGGTTGACCTCGCGGGCCAGCTCGCCGACTTCTTCGCTCAGCCGGGCGAGGTTCGTCAGCGGGCTGAAGTAGCCTTCCTTATATTGACTGACCCAGCGGTCCACCGTCGCCTGGGCTTCGCGAAACGCCACGGGAGTCTCCGTCGCCAGAATGAGTGCTGACACGCCGCTCGTTACGCCGTTCGTGGGTGAGCGCTATGCCGACCCCGCGGCGCTCTCCCGCCTCATCGCACCTCCCTACGACGTCATCTCCCAGGAAGCGCGACGGCGGTACGCGGCGGCGGACCCGCACAATATCGTCCATCTGATCCTCCCGGAAGCCGCGGGCGACGTGAACCGCTATCGCGCGGCCGCCGAGCACCTGGCCGCGTGGCGCGCGGCAGGCGTGTTCCGCGCCGATCCTGTGCCGTCGCTGTACGTGGTCGCCCAGACCTTCACCACGCCCGCGGGCGATCGTCTCACCCGCGTCGGCATGTTCGCCGCCGTCTCGGCCGAGCCGTACGAGACGCGCCGCATCCGGCCGCACGAGAAGACCCACCGCGGGCCCAAGGTGGATCGCCTCGACCTGCTACGCGCCACGCGTACGAATCTGGAATCCATCTTCCTGCTTGCGCCCGACCGTGACGGGACGCTGGCGGCCGGGCTGCGGGCCGTCGCGGAGGGTCCGCGCACGCCCGACGCCGCGGCGGAGCTGGACGGCGTGCAGATCCGGCTCTGGGTCCTCTCCGGCTCCGAGGCCGACCGGCTCGCCGCGACGACCGCGGCGCCGCTCTACATCGCCGATGGGCACCACCGCTACGAGACGGCAGTCGCCTACGCGGGCGAGAATCCGGCGGCGCGCCGCCTGCTCGCCTTCGTCGTCTCGGCGCGCGATCCCGGCCTCGCCGTTCTCCCGACGCACCGGGTGATCTACGCCGCCGACCGGGATGTGTCGGCGCTCGAGGGCGTCTGGCGGCGGTTCTTCGAGGTCCGGCCCGTGCCGCCCCCGGCGGACCGCGTCCGTCTGCTCGCGGAGGCCGGGCGGGAGCGCACCGCCTGCATCGTCGCGACGGAGGGAGGCCAGCACGATCTGTTGCTCGCCCTGCGCGACGATGCGCCGCTCGACGACATCGTGGAGCTCGGTCGCACCCCGGCCGTGCGCGGCCTGGACGTGGCGATCGTCGAACGGCTCGTGGTCGGGGAGATTCTGGGAGCCGGGAGATCCACGCCGACGCTCACCTATACGCCTGATCCCACGCCGGCATTGCAGGTGGCCCACCTTGGGAAGGCGCTCGCCGCCGTGCTCCTCAACGCGACGAAGGTCGAGCAGGTCTTCGCGGTTGCCGACGCGGGCGATGTGATGCCGCCGAAATCCACCTACTTCATCCCGAAAGTGCCGAGCGGCTTGGTGCTGCGCCGCGTTGACGCCTGACGGTATATTCCGCCTCCATGCCGGGCCGCCCGCGCGAGCGCATCCTCGCCAACCTCGAGACCGTCTACCGCGAAGCCTACGACCGCGCGAAAGCCGCCGGAGACGAGCGCCGCATGCTCGATCTGGATGCCGCCTATCAGCGTGAGCAACTGTTGCTGGAAGTCCTGCTCGACATCCGCGACACCATGCAGGCGGCCGCCACGTCCCGCGAACCCCCTCCGACTCCGGGAGTAGATCCGCTAGCGGCACTCGACACCATCCGTCGCGTCACCAAGCTCCGTTGACCGGGAGAGCTCCCCGCATGCGTCATGCCCCGCTTGTCGTCGGCCTTTCCGTGCTGCTCGTCGTCGCCTGTGGCGGCCCCAAGGCCGATACGGTGATCGAACACGGCATGGTCTGGACCGGCCTGTCTTCGGGAAATCCGCAGCCGGGCGCCGTCGCGATCCGTGCAGGGAAGATCCTCGCCGTCGGTGACTCCGCCGAGGTCGCGCAGCACGTCGGCGCCAACACGCAGGTCATTGACGCTCACGGTGGCCTCGTGCTGCCGGGCTTCGCCGATGGGCACACCCATTTCGTGCAGGGCGGCTTCCAGCTGGCCTCGCTCGACCTGCGCGATGCGGCGACGCCGCAGGAATTCGTGCGGCGCGTCGCGGCGTTCGCCAGGACCCGCAGGCCGGGGCAGTGGATCCTCGGGGGTGACTGGGACCACACGCTGTGGCCCGGCCAGCCGCTGCCCCGGCGCGAGTGGATCGACTCGGTGACGCCCGACAACCCCGTGTTCATCAGCCGGCTCGACGGACACGAGGCGCTCGCCAATACCGCCGCCATCCGGGCGGCGGGCGTCACGAAGGACACGCCCACGCCATCGGGCGGCGAGATCCTGCGCGATGCAAGGACCGGCGAGCCGACCGGCATCTTCAAGGATCAGGCCCTCGGCTTGATCGACAAGGCGGTCCCTGCGCCGGCTGCCGAGGAGACGGATTCCGCCGTCGCCCGTGCCATGCGGTACGCGGCCTCTCTCGGCGTCACCGCCACGGCCAACATGTCTGCCTCGTGGGCGGATCTCGCGAGTTACCGGCGGCTCGAGCGCGCCGGGCGGATGACCCTGCGCGTCTATCTGTATCTCCCGATCGACACATGGCGCGCCGTCGCCGAAACCCTCCGCGCGAGCGGCGCGGGCGACGAGTGGGTGCGCATCGGCGGCCTCAAGGGCTTCATGGATGGCTCGGCGGGGTCGCGGACCGCGTATTTCTTCGACGCGTACGACGATTCAGCGGGTTACCGCGGCCTGCTGCAGAATACCGAAGCCGACATGCGCACGTGGATCGGGAACGCCGATTCCGCGGGGCTCCAGGTGGCCGTGCACGCCATCGGGGACCGCGCCAATGCCATCCTGCTGGCGATCTACGACAGCGTGGCCCGTGCGCACGGCACCCGCGACCGGCGGTTCCGTGTGGAGCACGCCCAGCACCTGCGCGCGGAGGACATCCCGTTGTTCGGCAGGCTGCGCATCGTGCCGTCGATGCAGCCGTACCACGCGATCGACGACGGCCGCTGGGTGGAGCAACGCATCGGGCCGGAGCGCATCAAGACCACGTACGCCTTCCGCACGCTGCTCGATACCGAGGCGCCGCTTGCCTTCGGCTCGGATTGGACCGTGGCGACGCTCGACCCGTTGTGGGGACTCTACGCGGCGGTCACCCGGCGCACCCTCGACGGCAAGCATCCCGATGGATGGGTGCCGGAGCAGAAGATCGCGCTGGCCCAGGCCCTGCGCGCCTATACGGCGGGCAACGCCTGGGCGGTGTTCGCGGAGAACCAGTGGGGCACGCTAGCGCCGGGACGGGACGCGGACGTCGTGGTTCTGGACCACAACCTGTTTACCATGCCGCCGGAATCTCTGGCGACGGCGCGGGTCACCGTGACCATCGTCGGCGGGAAGGTGGTGTACCGGAAGAGCTGACGGCCGGCCACCGCCGGCTATCCCGAGTACTGAAACCCGGCTTCCGCCAGCAGCAACGGCTGGCCGTCGGCATTCTCCACACCGGCGTCCACGACCTCTCCCAGCACCAGCGTGTGGTCGCCGGCGGGAAGGGACGCCACCGCGCGACACTCCACCCAGCCGAGCGCCTCCGCGAGCACAGGGGTCTTCGAGACGGGAGCGGGCTTCGTCTTGAGCCCCTTCAGCTTCTGCGGCGCCTGCTCGGAGGAGCGCCCCAGTCTGCCGGCCAGCTCCCGTTGTCCCGCGTCGAGCAGGTTGACGACGAAATAGTGCGCGTCGCGGATCATCCCGATCGTCTTCGAGATGTTCTCGACGGCCACCACGACCATCGGCGGGTCGAAGGCCGCCTGGGTGACCCAGTTGGCGGTCATGCCGTGCTCCTCACCGCCGTGCGCGACGGTGACGGCGTACAGGCCGTAGGGGAAGCGACGCAGCACGGCTTTCTTCGCAGCGACGTCCATACGTACCTCGGGTGACTGGGAAACGGCGGAGCGTGCTGCAATATTGACGTTCGCCGCCACCTTGGCCATTGTGGTACGGATCACAGCCGTCCGCCGTCGATTGTCGTAGTGAGGGGGACATGCGTCGCCGTTCTGCCGTCGTCCTCGTGATTGCCGTCTGCTGCTCACCGCAGCTTTCTGCACAGGTCGAGCAACCGGTCCCGCTCGCCGAGCTCGAGGCCGCCGCCCGGCGCGATTCGCTCGACGTCGAAACGTTGTACCGCCTGGCGCTTCGATACGACCTCATCAACCGGTTCGACGACGCCGAGCGCGTGGCCCGCGATGCGGTCGGCATCGATCCTCGCTGCGCGCGGGCGTGGTTGCTGCTGGCCAACTTGCCCTACGATCGCCGGCCGAAGCTGTGGGACGAAGTCCGCAAGCAGAAGGTGCCGCCCGCCTGGCAGGCCGCGGTCGTCGAATCCGACCGCTTGGAGCGCCGGGCCTTTCTCATCGACCCCCTGGTGGATTTCCGCGTAAAGGGGGCGCCACCGCCGAATCAAGACATCGTCGCCATCCCTGACTACGGGGAGTACACGACCGTGTATCTCCTCGTGCTCGGCGTGAGCGAGTTCGGCTGGCGCTATGAGCTGTCGTACAATGCACTCGATCTCTATGCCCAGCGCGCGTACAAGAATCAGCCGATCGACTCGATCCCCAGCGGGGTCTTCCTGTGGCGCGGCCTCGCGGCTGCCCATCTCGGCAGCTACAACAGGGCCGTCGCCGACGTCCAGGTCCTGCTCGATCGATCCCTGAAACACGAGGCTGGCGACTCACTGATCCAGGTGGATCTCGGGACCAACGACTACCGCTATCTGCTCGCCCTGTTCAAGCAGCGGTTGCACCGGCCCGCCGACGCCATGGCGCTCTACCAGGAGGCTCTGGCATCCGATCTGGGGCTCTACATGGCCCACGTGCGGCTGGCCCAGCTCTACGCCGAGCATCAGATGTGGGAGCAGGCCGTGGAGGAGTCCCGTCGGGCCGTCACCGCCAACCCCGACGACCCCAGTCTCCTCGTGGACCTGGCGGAGATGCTGCGGGACGGCGGCCGTCTGGTGGAGGCCGAGGAGGCGTTCCGGCAGGCGGCGCAGGCAAACGCCAGGAACCCCCGTGTTTCCTACGAGCTTGGTCTCGTGGAGCAGCAGGTGGGGAATCCGGCCGCGGCGAAGGAGGCGCTCACCCGGTTTGTGGCCATCGCGCCGAGCGGGATGAGCACGGAGATTGCGGATGCGAAGCAGCGTCTGGCAGCACTCCCGGCATCCACCGGCCATCAGGAGTGAACCGATGAAGTGGCTCGGCGCCGTTCTTTTCGCCACCCTGGCTGTCTCGCCCGTAGCGGCCCAGAACATCAAGCTTTCCGCGAGCCTCGGCGACCTCGAGAAGGCCGCGCGCAAGGACTCCAACGACGCCGCCGCCCATTACAACGTGGCGCTGGCCTACTGGAACGCGAAGCGCTGGGACGATGCGGATTCGGCGTTACACCGTGCGCTTCGCATCGACCCACAACTCGCCCAGGCCTACCTTGCCCTGTCCCGGCTTGTGTATGCGCGACGCCCGCAGATCTACGAAGAGATCTTCGACATGAAGGTGCCGGACGAGTGGCAATCGAGGCTCTCCGAGAGCTACCGCAACTACCAGCACGCCTTCCTGGTGGATCCGCTGGTCGATCTCCGCATTGAAGCGGCCGCCCGGCCTGGACGCTCTATGTGGTGGAGCTCGTCGGAGTACGCCGAAGCGCTATACCGGTATCTGTATCAGGGACTCGACGACGTTGAGGCGGGGAAATACGAAGCCGCCTACAACAGTCTCAGCCGGCTGTACGACGAGACCCATCCCGTCGCGTTGCGTGAGGCCCTCCCCAACTGGGTGTTCTACTACAAGGGCTTGGCGGCCGCGCATATCGGCCGGTACAACGAGGCGATCGGCGACTTCTCTCGTCTGCTGAATCGCGCCGACGACCACACGAACCCCGATTCACTGACGTATTACATCCCGATCGAGGCCAACCAGTATCGCTACATCATCGGCGTCCTGCAGATGAGGGTCGGGAACTACAACGAAGCCATCACCCAATTGCGGGGAACGCTCGAGAAGGACTTCGGGATGTACATGGCGCACGTGCGGTTGGCGGAGATCTACGAACAGCATGGTATGATGCCGATGGCGATCCAGGAGCGCCGCTCGGCGGTCACCGCAAACGCCGACGACCCATCCCTGCTGTTCGATCTCGCGAAGACGCTGGCCAAGGCGGGCCAGTGGACGGAGGCGGAGCAGGTCCTGCAGCAGGCGGGCGCGGCGAATCCCCGTGACACGAGGATTCAGTATCTACTCGGCGTCATCGAGCAGCAGCTCAACAAACCGGCGGACGCGAAACAGGCGTTCACGCGGTTTCTCTCCCTCGCCCCCACCCGCTACGCCCCTCAGGTGGCAGACGCCAGGAAACGCCTCGATGCCCTGCACTAAGCCGCTCCGGCCGCGCGCTGTCGGGATGGCGGCGGCTCTGCTCCTCGCCACCGCCGTACCCATCGCTTCCGCGCAGACCTCCGCTTACGAGGAGCTGCAGGCGTTCAGCGGCGTCCTCAACTACATCCGGCTCAACTACCCCGACACGGTGGCGTACTCGAAACTCGTGCACGCCGCGATCGACGGCGTGCTGCACGCGCTCGACCCGCACAGCGCGTTCTATTCGCGCCTCGAATTCGAGCGCCGCACGGCGCTCGAGCGCGGCGAGTTGGCCATGACGGGCCTCGCCGTCGAGGAGGTGGACAGCGCCGTCACGGTGCTGGCCGTTGCGGCGCGCGGCCCCGCCGCCAAAGCCGGCGTCCAGCCCGGCGACCGCCTGGTATCGATCAACGACACAGCCGTAGCCGGACTGACGGTCCGCAGCGTCGAGCTGCGACTCGCCGGCGAAAAGGGATCCAAAGTCCGCTTGCAGTTCGAGCGCGGCCCCCGTCTGGAGCCCGACACGTTCCACGTGACGGTGAAGCGGGACTTCATCCCCTTCCGCTCGGTTTCGCTCGTGCGGATGCTGGATTCCCTCACCGGCTACGTCCGCCTCGAGGAATTCGGCCCGGAGGCGGCGCAGGAGGTGCACGACGCGCTCGACCGGCTGAAGAAACAGCACATGCGGCAGGCGATCCTCGATCTGCGCGGCAACCCTGGGGGCCTGGTCGTGTCGGCGGTGGAGCTGGCGGCGGAGTTCTTCCCGCGTGGGACGGTCGTGTTCCGGACGCGCGGGCGCAAACGCGACGTCGACACGACCTACACCACGAAGCGCGACGGCGCCTACCTGGGGTTACCGCTCGTGGTGCTGATCGACGAGAACAGCGCCAGCGCCGCGGAGGCGCTGGCGGCCTCGTTGCAGGACCACGACCGCGCCCTGCTGCTGGGGCGCCGCAGCTTCGGCAAGGCCCTCATGCAGATGGACTTCATCGTGATGCCGATGGGGGATGACCTCCACCTCACGATCGGCTACGTCCTGTCGCCCAGCGGGCGCTTCATCCAGCGGCGCTACCGCGGGCTCGCGGTCGAGCAATATCTCGCCTTCGCCGGGAAGTCCGGCGCCGAATCCGATACGCTCCAGCAGTACCACACCGACGCCGGCCGCGTGGTGCGCGGTGGCGGCGGTATCGCCCCCGACGTCCCCCTGTCGAAGCCCGCTCCGCTCCCGGTCTGGTGGAGTGTGGCCGCCGACTCCGGATTCAACGAGGCAGTGTCCGACAGCTTCGCACAGGCGCTCCCCGCGACTCCGGCGGCGCGCGCCGCGTGGCTCGGGGCGCCCGACCGGTGGCGCACCACGGTGTTGCCGCTGTACCTGGCGCGGGTGCGCGCCCGGCTCCACGTGGCGGCGCAGTCCGACAGCGCCCTCGACGCCCGACTGGCGCGGATCCTCGCCGCACGGGTCGCCGAAGTGCGTTGGGGCCCCGATGCGTTGGAGGAGTTCCTCGTGCGCTCGAGCCCCGACGTGCAGGCCGCCGTGGGATACTTCCCGCGCCTCTCCGAGCTTTTGGCAGCACCCCATCCCTAGGCTATGTTTTGATCTATGACGACGCCCCCCCGCACCCGCGCGCGCGGTGAAGCGCAGACGGCCACGCCACGCCAGGCTCGCCCTCCGCTGTCGAAGGCCGAACTGCTCGACATCTACCGCCTGATGCTCCTGTCGCGCCGCCTCGACGACAAGGAGCTCCAGCTCAAACGCCAGAACAAGATCTTCTTTCAGATCTCCGGCGCGGGGCACGAGGCCGTCCTGGTGGCCGCCGGCAAGGCCCTGAAACCGACCTACGACTGGTTCTATCCGTATTACCGCGACCGCGGATTGTGTCTCGCCCTCGGCATGACCCCCACCGAGATGCTGCTCTCCGCCGTCGCCGCGGCCGACGATCCCAACTCCGGCGGCAGACAGATGCCGTCCCATTGGGGCCACAAGGCGCTCAACATCGTGAGTCAATCGAGCCCCACTGGCACCCAGTTTCTGCAGGCTACTGGGTGCGCCGAGGCGTGGCTGCGCTACTCGCAGCTGGAGGGAATCGCCGACAAGCCCATCCAGGGCGACGAGGTCGTCTACTGCTCGGCCGGTGAAGGCACCACCAGTGAAGGAGAATTCTGGGAGGCGCTGAATACCGCCAGCAACCTCAAGCTGCCGGTGCTGTTCCTGATCGAGGACAACGGGTACGCGATCTCGGTGCCCGTCGAGGTGCAGACTGCGGGTGGATCGGTATCGGCCTTGGTCACGAACTTCCCCGATCTGCACGTCGAGGAAGTGGACGGCTGCGACCCGGTCGCCTCCTACGAGGCCATGGCCCGGGCCGCGGCACATTGTCGGGCGCGGCGCGGTCCGGCGCTGGTGCACGCCCATGTCATCCGGCCCTACTCGCATTCCCAGTCGGACGACGAGGTGCTGTACCGGCCTCCGTCGGAGCGGGAAGCCGACGCAAAGCGGGATTGTGTGCTCACCTTCCCGGCGCGCCTGCAGGCCGAGGGGATCGCCACCGCCGCGGAAATCGACGCGGTCCGGCAGCAGGTGGAGGAGGAGATCCAGGTGGCGACGGATGTGGCCCTCGCGGCACCGCAGCCCCGGCCGGACAGCGCACTGCGCTTCGTCTACTCGCCCGACGTGGATCCCACTTCCGAGCAGTTCGACACCGAGGACGACCCGCGCTTCAGCGGCGAGCCGACGACGATGGTGGACCTGTTGAACGCGTGCATGAAAGACGAGATGGCGCGCGATACGCGGATCCTCGTGTTCGGCGAGGATGTGGCCGACGCCAGCCGCGAGCGGTACCTGAAGGACGTGAAGGGGAAGGGTGGCGTGTTCAAGGTCACCTGGGGTCTGCAGCGCCAGTTCGGCGGCCACCGGGTGTACAATTCGCCGCTCGCCGAGGCGAACATCATCGGCCGGGCCGTCGGCCTGGCGACGCGCGGCCTCAAGCCGGTGGTCGAGATCCAGTTCTTCGACTACATCTGGCCGGCGTACCACCAGCTGCGCAACGAGCTGGCGACCATGCGGTGGCGCTCGAACAATGCGTTCAGCTGCCCGGCGGTCGTCCGCGTGACTTACGGCGGCTATTTGAAGGGCGGGTCCGTCTATCACTCGCAGACCGGCGCCGTGGTCTTCACATCCGTTCCGGGCCTGCGGGTCGTGTGCCCGTCCACGGCGCTCGACGCCAACGGCCTGCTGCGCACCGCGATCCGATGTGACGACCCGGTGGTGTTCCTGGAGCACAAGCACCTGTACCGCCAGACGTACAACAAGGCGCCGAACCCCGGGCCCAATTTCATGATCCCCTTCGGCAAAGCCCGGATCGCTCGTGCCGGAACGGATCTCACGCTCGTGACTTACGGTGCGGTCGTGCAGCGGGCGCTCGTCGCGGCGAAGGAACTCGAGGAGAAAGACGGCGTCAGCGTCGAGGTCATCGACCTGCGCAGTCTCTCGCCGATCGACTGGACCACGATCGCGGCCTCGGTGCGCAAGACGAACAAGGTGATCGTCGCCTACGAGGACTCCTTGTCCTGGGGCTACGGCGCGGAGCTCGCGGCGCGCCTGGCCGACGAGTGCTTCCCGTGGCTCGACGCACCCGTCAAACGCGTCGCGTCGACCGACACCTTCGTCGCCTACGCCCCCGACCTCGAGGACTTCATTCTGCCGCAGGTAGAGGATCTCGCGCTCGCCATGCGCGAGCTCCATGCGTTCTAGGCCGGTCCTCGCCTACAGCCTGTTGTTCTTTCTGTCCGGTGCCACAGGGCTCGTCTACGAGCTCCTGTGGGTCCGGCTGCTGTACCAATCCTTCGGGTCCACCATCCAGTCGGTCACCACGGTCGTGGCCGCATACATGGGCGGCCTCGGCCTCGGTGCCTGGCTGCTCGGCGGCAGGGCGGACCGGCATCGTCGCCCGGCGGCCCTGTACGGCTGGCTCGAGATCCTGATCGGCCTGTTCGGCCTCGTCTCACCGTTCGTGCTGTCCCTCGCCCAGCAGGCGTACCTCGCCATCGCGCGCGGCCTGCCGCCGGGATCGGGAGTGAGCGTCGTCCTGCGCTTCGGGCTCGCCGGCGTCGTGCTCCTCGTTCCCACCACACTGATGGGCGGCACCCTGCCGGTGCTGACGCGCGCGTTCACGTCTGCGGATCGCGACCGGCTGCGTACCTCTCTCGGTCGCTTGTACGGGATCAACACGCTGGGTGCGGTCCTGGGGACGGCGCTCGCTGGGTTCGTGCTCATCGAGTACGTCGGGATCCGGGCGAGCCTCGTCGGCACGGCCCTCGTGAACCTCGGCATCGGCACTGCCGCGCTGCGGCTCGCGGCACCCTTCACCGCAGCCGCTCCGGCCCCCGTATCGGAGCCGGCTGCCGGGCGTAACTCCACCTCCGCGCTGTACCGCGCCGCTTTGGTGCTGCTCGGCCTGACGTCATTTGTAGCCCTGGCGGACGAGATCGCCTGGACGCGGGTGCTTGTGATGATCGTGGGCGGCTCGACCTATGCGTTCACCCTGGTGCTCCTCTGCTTCCTCCTCGGGATCGGCATCGGGAGCGCCCTCGTGGCGCGGCGCGGCGCATCCTCCAGGGAGACGGCCGCCAGCGCGGCCTATGCGCAGGGACTGACCGCGGCGGGCGCGGCCCTCATCCTGGTCCTCCTGTCGGTCCTGCCCGCCTACATTCTCTGGATCTTCGGCATCCCCGGTCTCCACGCCCTGGCCCGATTGACGCTGATGGGCGGTGCGGTCGCCGCCGTCGTCCTCGTCCCCGCCGTCGGCATGGGGATGACATTCCCGCTGCTGACTGATCTCGTCGCGTCGCCGGGGGAAGCGCGCGGTGCGGATGTGGGCAAGGCCTACCTGATCAACACCCTCGGCAGCATCGCGGGTGCGACGCTCACCGGATTCCTGCTGATTGCGGTGCTGGGGAGCGACCTCACCTTGCGGGGGGCCATTCTGGTGAACGGCGTCGCCGCCCTTGGGCTCGCGTCCCTGGCGGCCCGCGGCGTGACGGAAGGCTCGGCTGAGCACAGACAACTGCGGCTCCGGATCGTGGGCGGCGGATCCCTCGCCATTGCCGGACTTGCCGCGGCGTTTGCGGCGCCGCGATGGAGCGCGCGCCTCCTCGACCTGGGGCCCACGATCTACGGCCGCGTTGCGATGTCACCCGCGGAGCGCAGGGGGTTTCTCAACCACGCCGGTGCCCGGCCGCTCGAGTTCATCGAGGGCCGCAATACGACCGTTTCCGTCTGGGAGGCGAGCGCGGGGCGGACCCTGCGGGTCACCGGGAAGGTGGACGCCTCGGACTTCGGCGACATGGACACCCAGATCATGCTGGGCCTCGCCCCGATCGCCGCCCGCGCCCACCCCCACTCGGCGCTCGCCATCGGGTTCGGGAGCGGCGTCACGACCGCGATGCTCGCGGCTGCGCCGGACATGGAGCGGGTCCGCGTCGTGGAGCTCGAGCCGGCCATCCTGACCATGGCGCCCCTGTTCCGTCACGTCAACGGCGATGTGCTCCACCGCGCCAACGTCCGGGCGATCGTCGATGATGCCCGCAGCGCCCTGCAGCTGTCACCCGAACGATTCGACGTGATCGTGTCCGAACCCAGCAATCCCTGGGTCGCCGGGGTCGCGACCCTCTACACTCCGGAATTCTTCCGCATCGTCCGTCGGCGGCTCACCGCGGACGGAGTCTTCTGTCAGTGGGTGCAGCTGTATCAGCTGCCCTTGTCCGTCGTCGCCGGCATCGTGCGCAACCTCCGGGAAGTGTTTCCGCACGTGGCCGTGTGGTCGGCGGGCGACTACGACCTCATGGTCCTCGGTTCCGCGAAACCACTCGTTCCCGATACCGCCTGGGTGACCGCCCTGCTCGGTGGCCGGAGTCCGCTCGCCGACGCCGCCCGCGGATTTCTCCTGCTCGACGCGCCGGCCGACTACTTCGATCGCCAGGTGCTCGGAGAAGCGGGCGTGGCGCGTCTCGTGACCCGGGCTTCCCTCGCGCATACCGACGACCGCCCTCAACTCGAGTTCGTGGCCGCGCGACGGTTTCTGGACGATCGCTCGACGGGGGACATTCTCGATTCGCTCGGGGCGCTCGAGCGTCCGGTGGAAGCCGCCGACGGGCTCGCGCCGCTGCGACTGGCGCGCGCCCTGTCGGCGCGTCTCGGCGATCCGGCCGGTACGGGGTTCCTGTTCACCGCGCGCGACGAGCAGCCCGGGAATCCGGCGTGGAGCGTTGCACTGGCCGCAATCGGGATCGTCGAGGGCGATTCCGCCCCTGCGGATTCCATCTTCCCCCGGCTGCTCGCCCGCCAGGACGATCCGCGTGTGCTGTTGCTGGCCGGATTGATGGCGACCGGCCGCCGGCAGGCCGGTCAGGCGCGGGCGCTGTTCGGGCGTGCCCTCGCGGCCGGAGCCGACAGCGGACGCGTGTTCGCAGCGCTCGCCCAGCTCCACGCGCGCGACAGTCTCTGGGCCGCGGCCATCCAGGATGTGGAGGCGTCGCTGCGCGCCGTCCACAACACGTTCCGCTCGCCGTTTCCGCGCGACCTCTTCTCTCCCGTGCTCACCGACCTGGCGCAGTTCGGCCCGCCGCCGGCCGTCGACAGTCTTTTGGCGGAGCTGATTGCGGTTCGCCCGGGATGGGCCAGGCTGTACGAGTTGCGGGCGGTGGTGGCGTTGCGCGATGGCGCTTGCGACGTGGCCGGCGAGCGGTTCCTCGAGCTGCGGGAATTCGGTCTGCACCGGGATGACGCCGGGGAGCTGATCCGGCATTGTCGCCAGGGGCGGGTGTAGCTCCTCTTCAGGGCGGAGGACTCTCGCCCAGCGCCTGTCGGATCTCCCCCGCCGCCTCGATGACGTGATCCACGTCGCGCGACAGCGCGCGCGCTTGTTGCGTCGCTTGCGTCAGATCTCCCAGCACGGCCGCTACCCCCGCCGACTTCAGCCGCAGCAGATCGAAGCGCATCGTCTGCATGGCCAGGACGCACGACTCGAGCTGCTGCTCGATGATCTGGCGGCGCTTCAACAGGTCGCTCAGTGCCTGGTGCTGCCGCTCGAGCAAGCCCACTTGTCGTTCCTGCTCGGCGGACTCCGGCTGCTGCCGTAAACCTGCCAGGCGCGCGTCGAGCCGGTCGAGCGATCCATCCTCGAGGCCTGTGTTCAGCGTGTGGAGGGTGCGGGCCAGCTCCTCCGCACGTTTGAGCAAGGCGTTGGCGGTCGCGGCAACGTCGGGGAGCAGCTTCTGCTCGGACTTCGGCAGTCGCCCCACGACTCGCATGATCGCCTGGTAGTCCCCCTGGACCTGCTGGATCTGCTCGGCCGCACGGCCGAACTCGCCCGTGGTCGGCGGGGCGAGAGCGCCCTGCTTCCCCGGGGCTGCCAGCCCGAGCCGCACGTCGGCGGCGTCGGCGGCCAGCGGTCGATGCAACACGTCGCGCCAGGAGTACCCCGCCTGCCAGAGGCGCGTGAACTGCGGCAGTACGCCGAACGCACCCCAGGGAACGATCACCCAGAATGACCAGCCCAAACCGCCGCCGGTCATCAGGTCGAGGACCAAGACACCGGCGCTGACCGAAACCCAGGACACGAAGCTGCCACGCGTCTTGCTGACGATCGCCGGTTCGCCGCCCGCCACTGCTGCCGGCTTTGCCGGCGGCCGGCCGCGGCGTGGGATATTCGGACTGCGTGGCACCGCCGGTGAAGGGAAGGGCGACAGCGGGCGCACCCCGCTCGGGCTGCGGCGCGCCGCGCTGGGCACCGAGCGCCGCGGCCGGTACGGTGCGGCCGTCCGCGACTCCAGCGCGCGGCGCAGCGCTTCGGCGGTCGGCCACCGGCTCTCCGGCTCCTTTTCCAGGCAGCGCATCACGCACGACGCCAGGTCGTCGGGCAGATCGGGGACGCGGTCGGCGATGTAGGGCGCCGCCTCGGTGATCTGCTTGATGAGGATTCCTGGGACCGTCGGCGCCTGGAATGGGAGCTCCCCCGCCAGCATCTGGTAGCCCACGACGCCCAGGCTGTACAGGTCGGAGCGGCCGTCGATTTCGCGGTCCCCGGCCGCCTGCTCGGGACTCATGTAGTGCGGCGTGCCGATGGCCACGCCGGTTCCCGTCAGCCCCCCACCCGTCGACGACGAGAGCGCCTTGGCGATGCCGAAGTCCGTCACCATCACCCGGCCGCGACTGCCCTCGAGCATGATGTTGTCCGGCTTGACGTCACGGTGGATGATGCCGAGCGAATGCGCGGCGCCGAGTGCGTCGGCCGTTTCCATGAGAATGCGCCGCGTTTCTTCCGCCGGAAGCCGCCCCCGGCGCTTGAGGCGAGCCGACAGCGGCTCGCCGTCGATGAAGGCCATGACGAAGTACACCAGCCCGTCCGGCCCCTCGCCGACGCTGTGAATCGGGACGATATGCGGATGCGTCAGCCGTGCAGCCGTCTCCGCTTCGCGGAGGAATCGCAGCCGCACCTCTTCCCGGAACGCCAATTCCGGAGGCAGGACCTTGATCGCGACTTGCCGTTTCAGGCGCTCGTCCCTGGCCTGGAACACCACGCCCATGCCGCCACGGCCAATCTCACTCTCGACCGTGTACGAGGCTCCCAGCGCTTCGGTGAGCCGTCCGGAGAGCGATCGGTCTGGGCTGGTCATTTCAGGTCGAATCGCATGGCGGCCCTAGATTAGCCCTGTCTGAAGTGCCGTGCAACCTTTCAACATACTGAGACTTAGCCGATTGCGGGTGCCATCCTGGCTGTCACTGCGTGGGGTATATGTCCGCATCTGGCACACCGTGCCCATTTGGCGGTCGGGCGGCGGAACGTTCCCTCACGACTGCGCGTTTTTCGCATGGCATGGGCGATGCGTTGGGCGTATCGATACCATGGACCCATTGCATCTGGAGCGTTGACTCTCATGACTGATCGCCTGACTCTGCCGGTTCTGCCGTTGCGCGAGGTGGTGCTGTTCCCCGGGGTGACGACCGTGATCGGTGCTGGCCGACCGGGAACGCTGCGTGCCGTTGAAGCCGCCTTCAAGAGCGACAGCCGGCTGGTGTTCGCCGTCTCGCAGCGGGAGAACGTCGATCACGTGACTCCCGCCATTCTCTATACGATGGGGACCGTCGCCCGTATCGGGCAGCTGCAGCGTGGACTGAACGGCGTGCAGCTGCTGCTGCACGGTGAGCGGCGCAGCACCGCAGTCCACTATACCGAGGCCGATGGATACCTCAGCGCGGTGGTGCGGGACGCTCCCGATCTTCCGCCGCTCGATCTCCAGGATCCCGCCTTCGTCGCTCTCTATCGTGAGGTTCGCGAGCGTGCCGCGGAGCTGGGGCAGAAGTCCGGCCTCCCCGAGGAGGTCGTGAAACAGGTGCTGGAAGGGGTGACCGACCCCGGCCGTCTTGCGGACCTGGTCGCGGGCCATATCGAGCTCAAGCCGGCCGAGCGGCAATCCCTGCTGGAGACACTGGCGGTCGAGGAGCGGCTGCGCCGCGTGTTGGTGGCGGTGCAGCGTCAGATCGGCGTGCTTGACGCCCAGGAGGACATCAAGTCTCAGGTTCAGGAAGAGCTGGGCGAGCGGCAGCGCGAGATGTTCCTGCGGGAGCAGATGAAGGCCATCCGCAAGGAACTTGGCGACGAGGATGAGGACGGCGAGGCGGAGGAGCTGCGCAAGCGCCTGGAAGCCTTGGACCTTCCCGAAGCGGCCCGAAAGGAAGTCGAGCGGGAGCTGTCGCGCCTCGAGCGCACCAGTCGGGACTCGATGGAAGCTCAGGTGATTCGGACCTATCTGGAGACCGTGGCCGAGCTTCCCTGGAACAAGCGGGCTGAGGAGTCGCTCGACTTGAAGCGTGCCGCAGCGATCCTCGAAGAGGATCACTATGGGCTTCAGGACGTGAAGGATCAGGTCCTGGAATTCCTGGCGGTGCGGCAGCTGCGCCAGCGTCAGGGAGCCGCCGCCGCGCCGAAGGCCGACGAGAAGGAAGGTGGCGAGAAGACCGACGCCGAGTCCAAGGGCTCGATCCTGCTGTTCGTCGGGCCACCCGGCGTGGGCAAGACCTCGATCGCCAAGTCGATCGCGCGGGCGATGGGCCGGCCGTACGTGCGCATCTCGTTGGGGGGCGCCCGCGACGAGGCAGACATTCGCGGTCACCGGCGCACCTACGTCGGCGCGATGCCCGGTCGCATCATTCAGGGGATGAAGCAGGCGGGGGCCAAGAACCCGGTATTCCTTTTGGACGAGGTGGACAAGCTGGGCATTTCCTACCAGGGCGATCCGGCGGCGGCATTGCTCGAGGTGCTCGACCCGGCGCAGAACGACTCGTTCACCGATCACTACCTCGGCGTGCCGTTCGATCTGTCGGAAGTGCTGTTCGTCGCGACGGCCAACTTCCTGCAGAACATCCCGGGTCCGCTGCTCGACCGTCTCGAAACCGTCGATTTCGCGGGCTATACCGAGCGCGAGAAGCTCGAGATCGCCAAGCGCTACCTCGTGCCGCGCCAGCTCTCCGAGAACGGGCTCGCCGTGGGACAGCTGACGATCACCGACGACGGTCTGGGCGAGATCGTCTCCAGTTACACCCGCGAAGCGGGTGTCCGTCAGCTGGAGCGCGAGATCGGGAAGCTGGGGCGGAAAGTGGCACGGCGGATCGCCGATGGAAACGAAGAGCGCGTGCTTGTCGACCGCAAAGACGTCCACGAGCTGCTCGGCCGTCCCAAGGTCCATCCCGAGCACAAGGCGGGTGAAGACCAGGTGGGCGTGGCCACGGGCATGTACTACACGCCGGCAGGCGGCGACATCATGTTCGTCGAGGCGAGTCTCATGCGGGGCAAAGGCGACTTGGTCCTGACAGGCCAGCTCGGCGATGTGATGAAGGAATCCGCTCGCGCCGCGCTCACCTACGCCAAGTCGCACGCGGACCGTCTCGGCATCCCGGAAGAGGGGCTTGCCGACACGGACATCCATATCCACGTGCCGGCCGGCGCGATTCCGAAGGACGGACCGTCGGCGGGCGTCACTATGGCCACGGCGCTGGTTTCGGCGCTGTCGCGCCGGCCCGCACGCCACGACCTCGCCATGACCGGCGAGATCACCCTGCGCGGTCGCGTGCTCCCCATCGGTGGGGTGAAGGAAAAGGTGCTCGGTGCCGTCCGGGCCGGCATCCGCACGATCGTGCTGCCGAAGGAGAACGAGCCGGACCTCGAAGATTTGCCGGAAGACGTGCGCAAGTCGCTGGAAGTGCACCCTGTCGAGGATCTGGGCGAAGTGCTGTCGCTCGCGCTGCGAGGCGCGAGGTTCGAGGCGGGTCAACTGGTTTTCGAGGGGCCAGCTCCGGTCGAGCCGAGGATGGTCTCGAAGAGCTGACCCCGCCGCTCACACGCCAGGCGCTCGTACTCCGTTTACGACCAGGTCCACCGCCGCTCGTCGCCATCGTTCCCGTAACGCGGGTTCGTCGGCGGCGAGCGGCGGCGCGCTTGCGGCGATGATCGGCTCCAGGCGCAGATACCCGAGCATCAGGACCAGAGCCTGCGCTGCCGCGACGTGCGGGTCGAGATCGTCGCGCACCAGGCCAAGTCCTTGGCCCTCGGCGAGCAACACCACCAGACGACGGATCGGTGCGGCAAACGGAGCGGCATCGAGCCGCTCAGCGTGCGAGATCAATGAGACGAGTTGGGGGTGTCGCTCCAGAAACTCGAACAGTGCCGCGAGGACCTCCTGCAGCCGCTGGAGCGGTCTGCCACTTCCGGATGGAATGGCGGCAAGCGCCACTTCGAGCTCCCCAACGCCCCTCTTCAGAACGGTTTGAAACAGGCCGCGCTTGGAGTGGAAGTAGTAAAACAGGAGTTGCTTGTTGACTCGAGCAGCTGCGGCGATCCGTTCGATTCGCGCACCGGCGAACCCACGCTTCGCAAACTCCTCCGCTGCAGCAGCACTAATGCGTAAGGCTCTGGAATTGTTCAGTTTACGGTGCACGCCACATATCTCAACCGTCTGGTTGAGATAATATGGCACCTCCCGAAAGCTGGCGCCAGATCAATGACCGACGGCGACGTCGCCAGGGGGAGCGGAAAGCCCGTGCTCGAGAAAGGACAGCAATCCCTGGTTGAAGGCTTCGGGGGCTTCCTCGGGTACCGCATGTCCGGCGCCGGGGAATCGCACCATCAGAGCACCGGGAATCTGGTCCGCCATATCCTGCCCTACGCTGGTCGGGATCAGCCGATCCGCCGTTCCCCACATGACCAACGTGGGTGTCGCCAGCTGTCCCAGACGGCCCTGGAGTGCGTTGAATCGGAACTCGCCCAACACCCCGCGCAGGCTGCGACCGAAGCCCGGCTCCGCGATCGGGGCGTAATACTGGTCGATGTCCTCCTCCGTGACACGGGACGGCATCCCATAGAGGGCCTTGAGGATGCCGGCAGTGGCGGATCGACCCCGTAGGCGGTCGAAGAGGGCGCTCACGATGGGCCAGTGCGCCACCCGCAACATGAATGGCCAACGCACGCTCAAACCTGCAGCGTCCACCAGGACCAGTCCGCGCACCCGAGCCGGGTGATCGAGCGCGGCCTCGGCCGCGATAGCCCCCCCCATCGAATGTCCGACGAGGACGGCTTCGGTGACCCTGAGGGAGTCGAGCAGGCCGAAGAGCAGGTCGCCGTACGCTTTGTTGCTGTAGCCGTGAGAGGGCTTGCCCGAGAAGCCGAAACCGCGGTTGTCGAACGCGATGACACGAAACCCCGCCTGTGCGACCGGCTGGATCGTGTGATGCCAGGAGTACATCGACGCCGCAAGGCCATGGATCAGGACGACGACCGGCCCCCGGCCGGCATCCACGTAGCGGATCCGCGTGCTGTCGATTGTCACGTAACTCGCGACGAGTGGCGTGCCGGCCGGGAAGCGTCGTGCTTCCGGAATTGGCTGGCTGCGACAAGCGAGCGCCGAGCCGAGGCTTACCGCTGCCAGAGGACGCAGCCTCATGTCGAAGGCCCCAGGGCACGTCGCGAGAGCAAAGCCACCAACGAGTCCCCGCTCCACAGCCCGACGAGTCTCCCGTCATGCTCGGCCGCCACCACCGTGTAGACGTCATCGACGAGGAGCAACGTTGGCGTGTCCGGTGGCGCCCCAGGCGTCGCTAGGCCTTCGGTTTCCTGGATGTCGCCTGCCACGCGAATCTTGAGCGTTGCTCTGGTGGCCGCGCGTCGCAGGGCGGGAAGGGTCGGGCGCCACAACTCGGCCGCAATCACCCCGTCCACACGGACGCTCGCACGGGCGACCACCTGCTGGATCACGTTGGCGATGGCGCGCGCGCCGTCGAGGCTTCTCGTGACAGTATCGGCCTGCCCGCCCAAAGTCGACAGGGCCTGGCTGAGCCGCTCCAACCGTTCGCCCTGCTCGCCTGCCAGGAGCAGCACCAGTGCAGTGGGATCGGCAGCGCGATACCGGGTGGGAGGGCCGGGCGACCGGTGGGCGGCTCCGCGACGCACCAGCCCCTCGAGCGCACCGTAGGTGTTCGCGCGCGCATAACCGGAAGCTCGTGCTACAGCGTATCCCGTGGACGGGCCGAGCTCGAGCAGAACCCCGTACACCCGGCTTTCCGTCGGCGTAAACGC
>DATGDE010000003.1:0-5043 GCA_035311125.1 Gemmatimonadales bacterium | reverse complement strand
AAGCCGTCCTGGCGGCGGCCTCCGACATGGCGCGCGACGGCCTGCGGGTGCTCGCCGTCGGCGCGCGCCGGCTGCCGGGCGTGCCGGCCGTGCTCGACCCCGAAGCGATCGAAGTGGACGAGACGTTTCTTGGCCTCGTCGGATTGCTCGACCCACCGCGCGCAGAGGCCAAGGACGCGGTCGCGCAGTGCCAGTCGGCTGGGATTCACGTGGTGATGATCACCGGGGATCATCCGGCGACGGCGACGGCGGTGGCGCGCACACTGGGGATCGCCCGCGCGGCGGACGAGTGCATGACCGGCCAGCAGCTCGGTACGCTGTCGGTCGCGGACCTCGCGCGCCAGGTCGCGACGGTGCGGGTGTACGCCAGGGTCGCGCCGGAACAGAAGATCAAGATCGTCCAGGCGCTGCAGGAGCGCGGCGAATTCGTGGCGATGACGGGGGACGGGGTGAACGACGCGCCGGCGTTGCGCCGTGCGGACATCGGGGTTGCGATGGGCCGCAGCGGCACCGACGCGGCGCGCGAAGCGGCGCACATGATCCTGCTGGACGACAACTTCGCCACCATCGTGGGTGCGGTGCGCGAGGGGCGCCGCATCTACGACAACCTGCGCAAATTCGTGAAGTACACGCTCGCCACCGGGGTGGCCGAGATCTGGCCGCTCGTCCTGGCCCCGGTCCTGGGAATCCCGATTCCGCTGCTGCCGATTCAGATCCTCTGGGTCAACCTCGTCACGGACGGTCTGCCCGGCCTCGCGCTCGCGGCCGAACGGGCGGAGACCCGGGTGATGCAGCGCCCGCCCCGGCCGCCGCGGGAGAGCCTCTTCGCGCACGGCCTGTGGCAACACGTCGTGTGGGTCGGACTCCTGATGGGCTGCGTCACCCTCGGTACGCAGCTCTGGGCCTCCCACGCCGGCTATCACTGGCGCAGCATGACCTTCACGGTGCTGGCGCTCTCGCAGATGGGGCACGTGCTCGCCATCCGCTCGGAATCCGTCTCGCTGTTCCGGCTGGGGCTCTGGTCGAATCGCCCGCTGCTCGGCGCCGTCGTCGTGACCCTGGTGCTGCAGCTGGCCATCCTGTACGTGCCGGCGTTGGGCGCCGTGTTCGGCGCCCAGCCGCTCACGGGATTCGAGCTGCTGCTCACGTTGGCGCTTTCGTCGATAGTTTTCATAGCGGTGGAGATCGAGAAGGCGGTGAAGCGAAGGGAGGCCTGATGTTCCGCAAGGCGGTCGTGGTCGGGGTCGACGGCTCACCGGAATCGCTGAGGGCTGTGGCCGTGGCGCGGCGGATTGCCGAAGCCGCCGGCGTGCGGCTGCAGGTGACCCACGCGGTGCCGGAAGCGCGGCTGGCGAAGCTGGTCGGGCCGGTCCCCGTGTACGTGAGCGGGGTGTTCGCGCAGGCGATGGCCGATACGCGGCGGCAGCTCACCGCCAGGCTGCGCGACGTCGTGGCGCCAGCTACGCTCAGGACGCTCGAAGTCCGCGCCGGTCGGGCGGCGAAGGTGCTGGCGGAACGCGTCGCCCGCTCCCGGGCAGGGCTCGTGGTGCTGGGCGGGAAACGGCACAGCCCGCTGGCGCGCGCGGTTCGCGGGAGCACCGCGCACTACCTCGCGCGGGCGCTCGACGTCCCGCTGTTGGTCACCTCCATGCGGCGCACCGCACTCACGCGCGTGCTCGTGGCCGTCGATCTCTCGGCTGCCGCCGGGCGCACGCTCGCCACGGGAGTCGAGCTCGCGCGCGTGCTCGCTGCGCGCGTGCGGGTGCTGCACGTCGTCGAGCCGATCCGGTACACCGCCGTGGTGCTGCGGGCGCCGGACGTGAGGGCCTTCCTCGAGCGGTCCCGAGCGGCGCTGGTCCGCATGGTCGCCCGATTCGGGATTCCGGAGTCGGACCTGGTCGTGCGTCGCGGCGCCCCGGCCGACGCGATCGTCGCCGAGGCGGCCGAGTGGCGTGCCGACCTCGTCGTCGTGGGGGCCCAGGGGAAGGGATTCGTGGATCGCCTGTTGATCGGGAGCACGACGGAATCGCTGCTCGAGCGAAGCCCCGCATCGTTGCTGGTCGTCCCGGTCCGCCGGAGCAAAGCGCGCCGCCGTCGGTAGCGGCCCGGTCGCCTCGCTGGCATCGCCCCGCGGGCGCCGAGCGGTCGTTGTGGCGCACCGGGAAGGGCCGGTATCTTGCGGCGGTCCGCCATGACCAACAGCACGCACGATCTCTCGAAGCTGCATATCGACCGCGATACGCCACCCGCGGTGCGCCGCGCTTTCGCGCGCAATCTCGCGCTGACGGGCGCCGCCGTCGTCCTGGTAGGCGGGGTCGTGCTGTTCGCCCGGCGCGGCGGCGCGGTCCCCGTGCAGGTCGTGGTTGCGACCGCTACGTCGGGCGGGGGCACGGCCAGCGCGGGGACTGCGAGCGTGACGGCCAACGGCTACGTGGTCGCCCGCACGCGCGCCTCGGTGTCCTCCAAGGTCGCCGGGCGGCTCGCCTTCCTCGGGGTCAGCGAGGGGTCGGTCGTGCACAGAGGCGAGATCATCGCCCGGCTCGAAAACGCGGATTATCAGGCGGCGGTGGCGCAGGCACAGGCTGCCGTCGCCTCGGCGCGAGCGGACTCGATCGAGGCCGCGGCGGATCGGGATCAGCTCGAGCGGGAGGCTCAGCGTCTCCGGACCATCCACGCCCAGAACCGGGAGCTCGTCGCCCAGCAGGAGATCGACCAGGTGGAGAGCCGTGCGGCGCAGAGCGCCGCCCGGGCGCAGGCGGCGACGGCGCGCGTCGGGGCGTCGCTCGCGGGGTTGCGCTTCGCGCAGGCGAATCTCGACAATACCCTGATTCGCGCGCCGTTCGGCGGCACGGTGCTGCGCAAGGATGCCGAGGTCGGTGAGGTCGTGGCGCCGTCGGTCGGGGGCGGCCTGACCCGCGGGGCCGTGGTGACCATGGCGGACCTCGCCACGCTCGAGGTCGAGGTCGACGTGAACGAAGCGTACATCGCGCGGATCCGGAGCCGTCAGCCGGCGCGGATCACCCTCGACGCCTATCCCGACACGGGGTTCCGGGGCGCGGTGCGTCAGGTGGTGCCGACGGCCGATCGCCAGCGGGCAACGGTGCAGGTCAAGGTGAGCATCACCGACCGCGATCCCCGCATCCTTCCGGAGATGGGGGCGCGCGTCGATTTTCTCGAGCCGGACACGGCGCGCGGGCCGGTGGCCGGCGTCGCGCCCCGGATCCGCGTTCCGGCCGCCGTCGTACGCGACGACAGCGGGCAGAGCGTCGTATGGCTGGTGCGGCAGGGACGCCTCGAGCGGCGCGCGGTCCAGGCGGGACCCGTGAGTGGTGGCTTCCGCGAGATACGGAGTGGCCTGGCGGGCGGGGAACTCCTGCTGGCGGGAGGCGTCGAAACTCCCCGACCCGGCATGCGCGTCAAGACGACGACACCCTGAAACCGGACGATTGCCAATGGCCCTCGCCGAGATCCGCGACGTCTACAAGTCCTTCCAGCGCGACGCGCAGCGCATCGACGTGTTCACTGGGCTGTCGCTCGACATTCCCGAAGGGAGCTTCACGGCCCTCATGGGCCCGTCGGGCTCGGGCAAGTCGACGCTGCTCAACCTGCTGGCGGGGCTCGACCGTCCGTCGAGCGGCACCGTGCGCGTGGCGGGCGCGGAGGTCAGCACCATGACGGCGGCGTCGCTCGCGTCCTGGCGGGCCCGTCACATCGGCTTCGTGTTCCAGTCGTTCAACCTGCTGCCGGTGCTCACGGCGTACCAGAACGTCGAGCTGCCGCTGCTCCTCACCCGGCTCACGCGGAAGCAGCGCGACGAGCGGGTGCGCGTCGCGCTGGGCGTCGTGGGGCTGGACGACCGGCTGGACCACTATCCTCGGCAACTGTCGGGCGGCCAGGAGCAGCGTGTCGCCATCGCGCGCGCGATCGTGGCGGATCCCACCCTGATCCTGCTGGATGAGCCCACCGGGCAGCTCGACGCGAAAAGCTCGCAGGAGGTGCTCGCCCTGCTGGGGCGGCTCAACGACGAATTCAAGAAGACCATCGTGATCGTGACGCACGATGCCCACGCGGCGGAGCGGGCCAGGACCGTGCTGCACCTCGAGAAGGGGCAGCTGATCGAGATGGCGGGAGCGGCGCGATGAAGTACTTCCCGCTGGTGCTGGCGAATCTCGGCCGCCACAAGCTGCGCACGGTGCTCACCATCGCCAGCGTCGCCCTGGCGCTGTTCTTGTTCGCTTCGCTGCGCACCGTCGTCACCACACTGGCCGCGGCGGCGCAGTTCGGCAGCGCGCGCCGCCTCGTGGTCACCAACGCCACTGGGATCGTCTTCCCACTGCCGCTCGCGTACGCGAACCGGCTGAGCGCCGTGCCCGGGGTGGAGGGGGTGAGCTGGGCTAACTGGTTCGGCGGACGCTACGGCGACGGCAAGCGGTTCTTCGCCAACTTCGCGGTGGATGTCGAATCCTACCTCGACCTGTATCCGGAGATCCAGCTGCCGCCCGAGCAGCGCGCGGCCTTTCTCCAGGATCGCTCCTCGGCGCTCGTCGGCCGGGGGTTGCTCAATGTGTTCGGCTGGCACCTGGGCCAGAACGTCACGCTGCAGGGGACGATCTTCCCCGGTGACTGGACGTTCACCATCCGCGGCGTGTACACGCCCTCGGACCGCTCGATCAACGATGATATGCTGCTGTTCCACCACGATTACTTCGACGAGCGGATTGGGCGCGCGGGGATCGCCGGATGGTACGTCGTGCGGATCAACGACCCCGACCGCGCCGCGCAGATCGGGAAGATCATCGACGACCAGTTCCGCAATTCCAGCTCCCCCACCAAGACCGGGACCGAGAAGGCGTTCAATGCCAGCTTCGCCACGATGTGGGGCAACGTGCGGCTGCTCATGGGGACGATCGGCATCGCGGTGGTGTTCGCCATCCTGCTCGTGACCGCCAACGCCATGATGATGAGCGCGCGCGAGCGGACCGGCGAGATCGCGGTGCTGAAGACGATCGGCTACCCGGACCGCACGCTGTTCGGGCTGGTACT
>DATGDE010000002.1:0-2934 GCA_035311125.1 Gemmatimonadales bacterium | reverse complement strand
AACCCGAAATGGATATACCGGCCGCATTCAAGGAGGCGCAGGCGCTTGCGCCGCAAGAGCGCGGGCGGTGGAAGGTGGCGAGCCCGAGCGAGCACCTGGCCCGCGGCGAATGGTGGCGGGTGTTCGACGATTCGGTGCTCGATACGCTCGAACAGCAGGCAGCCGAGGCGAACCCGGGCCTCAAGGCCGCCGCCGCGCGGGTGGTCCAGGCGCGGGCGGTGGCGGGCATCGCCCGGGCGGATCGCGCGCCCCAGGTGGACGTCGGCTTCGGGCCGACGCGCAGCCGGCTTTCCGCCGTCGCTGCCGGTCTTCCCGAGGGAGCCGGCGTGCCGACGACGACCACATGGCGTGCGCTGGCCTCGGTGAGCTACGAGGTGGACCTGTTCGGGCGCGTCGCCAACTCGGTCAGTGCGGCGCAGAGCGACGCCGAGGGCGCGCAGGCGACCTACCGCTCGGTGCTCCTCGCCCTGCAGGCGGACGTCGCCACGTTCTACTTCGCGCTGCGCCAGACCGACGCCGAGCTTGCGCTGCTGCGCGACACCGTGCGTTTGAGGGAGGAGAGCGTGCAACTGCTGCAGCGCCGCTTCGATGCTGGCGACATCGGCGAGCTCGATCTTGCCCGCGCCAAGACCGAGCTCGCCACCACCCAGAGCGACGCGGTGGGGCTGGAGCGCACCCGCGCCGAACAGGAGCACGCATTGGCCGTGCTTCTGGGCAAGGCCCCCGCCGCCTTCACGCTGGCGCCTGCCCCCGTCGCGGGGACGGCCCCGCCGCCGATCCCGCCGGGGCTGCCTTCGGCGCTGCTGGAACGCCGGCCCGACATCGCCGCCGCGCAGCGCGCCATGGCCGCCGCCAACGCCCGCATCGGCGTCGCGAGATCGGCCTTCTTCCCCTCGCTGGTCCTCACGGGCAACGGCGGCTTCGAGTCGGCGGACCTGTCCGACCTGTTCCGCTGGTCGAGCCGCACCTGGCTGCTGGGGCCGCTTTTCGGCACGCTGCTGACTCAGACCGTGTTCGACGGCGGGCGCCGGCAGGCGAACGTGGAACGCACCCGCGGGGCGCTGGAGGAGTCGGTGGCCGACTACCGCCAGCGCGTGCTCGCGGCCTTCGGCGAGGTGGAGGACAGCCTCGCGGCGCTGCGCGTGCTCGCCGAGCAGGCGGGGCATCAGCGGCAAGCGATCGCGAACTCGCGCCGCGCCGTCCACATCTCCCGTTCGCGCTATGACGCCGGTTTGGTGAATTATCTGGATGTGATCGACGCCCAGAGGAGCCTCCTCGCCGCCGAGCGCCAGGCGACCCAGATCCAGGGGGCGCGCGAAGCGAGCACGGTGGCGCTGGTCCGTGCCCTGGGCGGCGGCTGGTCGAGCGTCGAGTGAGCGGGGGCGCGTTGGCCTGCGGCGAGACCTCCGCGGCCGTCCCGACGACATCGCTGAAGATCCGGGCGAGCCTCGCATGACGCGCACGGCATCCGGCCGCAGCTTCCCCGTACAATGCGATCTGGCGGCTGGCTCTCGTGGTATCGCCCTGCGACCGTTCCCGCACCGGAGCCGATGCCGGGCGCGGCCGGCAATGCCATGGGAATGGCGCGGCCCTGGAGACTTCATGGAATATATCGAGAACAAGACGTTCGACGAGATCGACCTCGGCGACGGAGCGAGCCTCACGCGCACGCTCACGGAACAGGACATCACGCTGTTCGCGGTCATGTCGGGCGACATCAACCCCGCCCACGTCGATCCGGAGTACGCCAAGAGCAGCCGATTCCGCGAGGTGATCGGACACGGCATGTGGAGCGGTGCGCTGATCTCCACGGTGCTGGGCACCGAGTTTCCGGGACCGGGGACGCTCTACCTCGGGCAGGACCTGCGCTTTCGCAGGCCCGTCAAGGTGGGCGACACGGTCACGATCCGGGTGGAGGCGACCGCCAAGGATCCCGCCAAGGGCAGGGTCGTCCTGAAGACGGAATGCGTGAATCAGGACGGGGAGACGGTCGTCTCCGGGACGGCGGAGGTGATCGCGCCGAAAGAAAAGGTGCGGCGCCCGAAGATCGGCCTGCCCGAGATCCGCTTCGATGACCGCGACGCGCGCTTCCGCGAGGTGATGGGACGGGTCAAGGCGCGCCATCTTGCCCCGGTCGCGGCGGCGATCGTGAGCCCGTGCGATGTGGAGACGCTCGGCGGAGCCCTCGCGGCCGCCCACGAAGGCATCATCCTACCGATCCTCGTAGGTCCGCAGGCGCGCATCCGCGCCGCCGCCGAGCAGGGGGGCATCGACCTGCAGGGGCTGAGGCTGGTCCCGGCGGCGAACAACCGCGAAGCCGTCGCCCTCGCGATCCATCTCGCGCGCGAGGGCGAGGTCGAGGGCATCATGAAGGGGAGCGTCGCGCACGAGGATCTCATCGTGCCGCTGGTGTCCGCGGCCAAGGGCTTGCGCACCGAGCGCCGCGTCAGCCATGTGCACGTGCTGGACGTGCCGACCTACCCGAAGCCCTTGTTCATCACCGATTCGATGATCAACATCGCCCCGACGCTCAATGACAAGCGCGACATCTGCCAGAACGCGATCGATCTGGCCCGCGCCCTCGGCATCCCCGCGCCCAAGGTCGCTCTCCTGGCGGCGGTGGAGACCATCAACCCGAAGATGCAGGCCACCATCGATGCCGCAACCCTGTGCAAGATGGCCGAGCGCGGCCAGATCACCGGCGGCATCCTGGACGGCCCGCTCACCTTCGACCACGCCGTTTCCCTCAAGGACGCCGAGGCGATCGGCATTCGCTCGCCGGTGGCCGGGCAGGCCGACATATTGCTCGTGCCTGATCTCGAGGCCGGGAACATGATCGCGCGGCAGCTCGCCCAGCTTGCCGACGCCCTGTCGGCCGGAATCGTGCTGGGGGCGCGGGTGCCGGTGGCCCTCACCAGCCGCACGGACGACCGG
>DATGDE010000001.1:0-3331 GCA_035311125.1 Gemmatimonadales bacterium | reverse complement strand
GCAGCGCCTCCGGCAGGTACTCCTGTGCCGCATACGCCCCGTCGTAGTCGTGCGCGTAACGGTATCCCTCGCCGTACCCAAGCTCGTGCATCAGCTTCGTGGGCGCGTTGCGAATGTGCAACGGGACCGGCTCGGCCGGGTGCGCCGCCGCGGCAGACGATGCGTCGCTGAAGGCCCGGTACACCCGGTTCGACTTGGGAGCCGTGGCCAGGTACACCGTCGCCTCGGCCAGGGCCAGCTCACCCTCCGGGCTCCCCAGGAAGTGATACGCGTCCTTCGCGGCGAGCGTCACGGTGAGCGCGCGCGGGTCGGCCAGCCCGACGTCTTCGCACGCGATGCGCACCAGTCGCCGCGCCAGGTACAGCGGGTCTTCGCCGCCCGCCAGCATCCGCGCCAGCCAGTACAGGGCGCCCTCCACGTCGCTGCCCCGCACCGCCTTGTGCAGGGCCGAGATGAGGTTGAAGTGTTCTTCGCCGCCCTTGTCGTACTTCGCGAAGCGCTTCTGCAGGGCATCCGCGATCAGTCCCGCGCTCAGCACCCCCTTCCCCGTTCCTACCTCCCCCTTCCCCACGAGGTATTCCGCCCCTGCCTCCAGCGCCTGCAGAGCTCGCCGGGCATCGCCGTCCGCCTCGCGGGTCAGCAGGGCCAGCGCATCGTCGTCGATCGCCAGCCCCAGCCGCCCCAGACCGCGGTCGCCGTCGGCCAGAGCACGCCGCACCAGTGTGGCCAGCTGTTCGGCCCCGAGCGGTTGCAGCACGAACACGCGGCAGCGCGACAGCAGCGCGCCCGTCAGCTCGAAGCTCGGGTTCTCGGTCGTCGCTCCGATCAGCGTGATGATGCCGTTCTCCACCCACGGCAGGAATGCATCCTGCTGCGCCCGGTTGAACCGGTGGATCTCGTCGCAGAAGAGAATCGTTCCCTGGCCCTGGTACTTGAGCCGCTCCTCGGCCTCGCGGATGATTTCGCGTACCCGGCCGACGCCCTCGGTGACGGCGGAGAACGGCTCGAAGTGGCGGTCGGTGTAGTTCGCGATGATGCGCGCGAGAGTGGTCTTTCCCGACCCCGGCGGTCCCCAGAAGATGCACGAGCCGACATCGCCGTGGCGGATCAGCTCGCCCAGCGCCTTCCCGGGCCCCAGCAGGTGATCCTGGCCGAGGAAGTCATCCAGCGTGCGCGGCCGCATCCGCGCGGCGAGCGGCTCCGCCGAACCCTGGAACAGCGTCGGCTCGCTCACGCAATCCCCTCCACCAGCACCCGGGTGAAGTAGAACGTCGCCGCACCGGCGAAGAACGCCGCCGGCAGTTTCCAGCCTCGCTTCCCCTGAAATTCCGGCACCAGGTTCGAGGCGGCCACGTACAGCGTCACGCCGCCCGACAGGGCCAGCCCGTAACGCACCAGAACGCCGATGCTGTCGGTGAGCAGCACCCCCACGACCGTCGCGAGACCGAGCAGGGCCGCGGCCCGCACGGCCGCCGCGCCACTCCGTCCGCCGGCGAGCATGAGGCTCGCGATGGTCACGCCCTCGGGGAGCTTGTGCAGCAGGATCGCCACGAACACCATGATGCCAAGGCCCGGTCCCACGAGAAACGCGCTGGCGATGGCGACGCCATCGAAGCAGGTGTGCAGCAGCAGCCCGATCAGCGCCGAGGTTCCCGCCCCGGCGTTGACAGGATGCGTCTCCTCACCGAAGTGGAAGTGCGGCGTGACCGTGTGCTGCGTCAGGTGCACGGCGAGGTATCCCAGGAGCACCAGCAGCGGCCCCGACGGCCCGCTCCGCGACAACGCCTCCGGCACGATTTCCGTCAGACATACGGCCAACATGAAGCCTGCCCCGAACGCCACGAAATGGTCGATCACCTTGAGACTGCGCGCCGCATGGTACACCACGGCGGCGGCGCCGATCACGTTCCCGCTAGCCGCCACGGCGGCGTACACCAGCGCCGTCCCGCTCATGCCGTCTGCAGCCGATCCCGCACGCGAGCCAGCAGCTGCTCCCTGGTGTTGCGCGCCGGGTCCTCCAGCACGTGGTCCAGCAGCTGCGCCAGCAGATCGCCCACTTCGGGTCCCGGCCGCACCCCCGCGGCGATGAGGTCGTCGCCGCGCAGCGCGAGGTCCTTGAGCGACAGCGGATCGCCCGACGCCCGGATCGCCTCGACGACCTTGGGGAGGGGAGAACGGGAAACGGTCGCGGCCAGCAGCGCCAGGAGGTCCTCCGCGGCGGGACCGACCTGCGATAACCAGCGTCGCACTGCGGGCAGATGCCTCGCTTCGGGATACTTGTCGCGCCAGTCGCGGATCGCGCGCCCGCGCTCGACGTCCCGGTTGGCGCACTTCAGGCGGGTGAGCAGCGATGCCGGATCGGAGGCGAGGAAGGACGAAACCAGCACGGGGTCGCGCGGCAACCTGTCGACCGCACCCCGCTCCCCCGCCGCCGCCTTCCGGACCTCCGGCAGCCAGATTCGGGTGGCGCCGATCTCGCGCCACAACGCCACCAGCCGGCTGACGCGCCGCGCGGTCATGATCCCCTTGAACCATTCGTCGCGCACGCGCTCGGCCGACAGCTGGGCCAATCCCTGCACGTTGGCCTGGGCCGCCTCGCGGGTCGCCCCATGGATCCGGAACTCGAAGCGCGCGCTGAACCGCAGGGCCCGCAGGATCCGCAGGTAGTCCTCCTGGAAACGCCAGTTCGGATCGCCCACGGCTCGGATCAGCTTGCGCTCCAGATCGGCCGCGCCGTTGAACGGGTCGCGCCATTCATGGCGCAGCGGATGATACGCGATCGCGTTGATGGTGAAATCGCGGCGCGCCAGGTCGTCGGTGAGCGACACACCGAACTCCACGCGCGCGTGGCGGCCGTCGGTCTGGACGTCCCGGCGGAACGTGGTGACCTCGTGCGGCCGGTTGTGGCTGTCGAGCACGGCCACCGTGCCGTGCTCGACGCCGATCGGAACCGTGCGGCGAAATACCCGCTGCACCACCTCCGGCACGGCCGCCGTGGTGAGGTCGAAGTCGTGATTCTCGAGCCCCAGCAGGTTGTCCCGCACCGCCCCGCCTACGCACCAAGTCTCGTACCCTTCCTCCTCGAGACGGCGAGCGATGTGGAGGACTTCCTTCGGGATGTCGAGGGTCTCGGGGAAGGTCATCGGGAAGTAGGGAGTGGAGAGTGGCTCGCCCCGTGCCCAGGGCCCCACACCGCGGTCGACGCGTACCACTCCCCACGCCCCACTCCCCGGTTCACCCACACAACACGCTCCCGCCATTCACATTGAGGATCTCGCCGGTGATGTGGCGGGCCAGCGGGGAGCAGAGGAACACGATCGGCCCAGCGACG